>JAYENE010000258.1:0-4653 GCA_034721935.1 Thermodesulfobacteriota bacterium | reverse complement strand
CAATCAACAATAATATGCTCGAAGTGGTCAGTAACCTCACAGGATATCCTGTTGAAATGCTTAATCTTGACATGGATATTGAAGCAGATCTTGGTATTGATTCCATAAAAAGGGTGGAAATACTTTCTGCAATCGAAGAAAAAATGCCTGATCTGCCTTCTGTTTCGCCTGAAATTATGGGCAAATTGAAAACACTTGGCCAGATTGCAGAACATCTTTCCGGCGCCGTAAAAACAGATGAGCATAAGCCACAGAAAATCGAAAACAGTTTAAATAAAGTTAATAACGCAACAGCGCCTGCGGATAAACCTGTGGATAAAATAGATAGAAAAACAGTATCCATGGTTGAAACGCCTCTTTCATATACTAAAAAACTATCTATTCCTGCTGGACGAAAAGTCTATATCATAGAAGATAAAAACGGTCTCTCGCAAGCAATCGCCGATGAACTGACATCATTTAATATAGACGCCATGGTTGTTTCACTCAAAGCGTTAAAGGAAAAAAAGGATCTGCCTCCGGCAGGAGGTCTTGTAATAGGGGCTACAGGCTCACAGGACGAAGCCTTCTTAAAGGATGCCTTTGGGGTTATAAGCCTGATTGCCCGGCAACTGATAGATTCTGCCGCACAAGGTGGAGCCGTATTTGCGACAATAACCAGCCTTGACGGAGCATTCGGCTTTAAGGGCAAGGGAATGGCTAATCCTGTGTCTGGCGGACTTGCCGGTCTTGCAAAAACCGCCTCAATTGAATGGGACGGCGTTAGATGCCATGCCATAGACATAGAACCGGACTGGAAAGACAAAAAGGGTATTGCAAAAAATATTGCGGCTGAACTTTTAAATCCTGATCCATCGGGATCTGTTGAAACCGGCTTGAACTCTAACATGCGGCTTACATTGGAGCTTGTGTCTTCTCCTTATCCTCAAAGCGCTATAGATATATATCTTAACCAGGATGACGTGGTCGTTATAACAGGAGGCGCAAAAGGCGTAACAGCGGCGGCGGCATACGCGCTTGCGAAACATGCAAAACCTGTGCTTGTTCTTCTTGGTCGCTCTCCACATCCATCGCCGGAACCTGAATGGCTTGCCTCTGCTTATGATGAAACAGCGATAAAAAAAGCCATTATCGAAAATGAATTAAACAAAAAAGATGCCTCGCCTGCCTTATTAGAAAAATTATTTAAAAAGCATCTAACAAATCGCGAAATTTCAAAAAACATGCAAAAGCTTAGAGAAACCGGCGCCACAGCGCTCTATTATTCCGTGGATGTCCGCGATTTCCACGCCGTCAATTCCGTTCTTGATGATGTTCGCTCGGCCCATGGAACGATAAAAGGAATTATACATGGGGCCGGAATTCTAAAAGATCGCTTTATAACAGACAAAACTATTGAGCAATTTGAAAGGGTTTTCGACACTAAGGTTAAGGGGCTCAAAACGATTCTTGAGGCCACAAAACCCGATAGTCTTAAATACATTGTGCTTTTTTCATCAATAACCGCTCGCATTGGAAATAAAGGCCAGGCCGATTATGCTATGGCTAACGAGGTTTTAAACAAGACAGCGCAGCAGGAGTCTATAAACCGGCCTGAATGCAAAGTCATCTCTATCAACTGGGGGCCGTGGGATGGCGGCATGGTGTCGCCTGCCCTGAAAAGGGAATTTGCGCGAAACAACATAAAACTGATTCCAATCGATTCAGGAGCTATGTGTATGCTCCGCGAAATGACGGGAGATAAAGACTCTCCTGTGGAGGTTGTTGTCGGCGCAGAAATTCTTACTCAACAAAACAAAGAGGCTGTAAAAACTAAAAGTTTTGCCGTAAAACAGGCCCCATCATTAAAGAAAAAAGATAAACTTTCTTTAATGATAAAACGCGAAATAGATGTTGATAGATATCCTATCCTTAAATCACATGTTCTTGGAGGAAAACCTGTAGTTCCTTTTGCGCTTATAGCTGAATGGCTGGGGCATGGAGCGCTTCATGGAAATCCGGGTCTTTTCTTCCACGGTCTGGATGACATACAGGCTTTAAACGGCATCAAGCTTGACCAGCAAAAAAAAGTGATCAGACTCATGGCGGGCAGGCCTGTAAAGAAAGGGCCTTTTTTTGAAGTCGATGTTGAAATCAGGGACGGCATAAAGGATGGCATGGATATTGTCCACTACAGGGCAAAAGCTGTTTTGACAGGTAGTTTCTCGCAGCCGCCGCACTTTGACCGGCCAAAAAAGATCGATTCAAGACCTTACCCGATGAGTATAGAGGAGATATATGATAAAATCCTTTTTCAGGGCATTGAACTTCAAGGAATAGAAGAAATTACAGATTATTCATCAAACAGGATGGTAGCGCGGATTTCTGCCGCGCCTCTGCCGGCAAAGTGGATGGTCGAACCGTTAAGAAGCAGATGGATAGGGGATCCTCTTGTCCTCGACTCAGCATTTCAAATGGCAATATTATACTGCTTTAATGAGACAGGTCTTGTTTCGCTTCCTAACTATACATCCTCTTACCGTCAGTATCAAAAGGCTTTTCCGCTCGATGAAGTAACGGCAGCGCTTGAGGTAAAGAAGATGACAAAGCATAAAATAACATGTGATTTTACATTCCTTGATAAGAATAACATAGTTGTGGCCCGATTAACCGGCTATGAAGCTGTAATGGATACTTCGCTTCTCAAGGCATTTTCAATCGCCTCCGCAAGACGCAGCACATGAAAGCGCTCGTTCCTTTACACGCAAAAGACCAGGGCTGTTGTGCATGTACATAAGGGGCGAAGAATATCCGGCCTCTATGAAATAACTTTCAAGTGTATCAAAAATAACCCTGCGATCCGGCCATGTGTAAAGTTTCTCGCGTTGCTTCAGTTCATCCCATTTGTACTCGAGTTGCCGGTTTTCACTAAAGACCTCTTTTTTTGCATGTTCACACAGAAACATCTCGCAAACAATAGGCTTAAGCCGCCACAGGCAACCTTTTTCCCCTAAATAGATGCACTTGAATCCATTGTTCGGTTTTTTAAGAACCTCAAGCAAAAGATCTATCTCCCTGTCTTGCGACACCAAAGCATTGACAACCACGTCTGCAAAAAATGTAATGATTCCCTCACGTGTACAACAGGCGCTAAGCCGGCTCTTGTAGCATTTTTGGGTGCATACCCTGCTGAAATGGGTTGACATAAAGGAGGCTACCTCCTCGCGAAACCCGAGATAATCAACAACCTCGGATTTGAGTTTTTGCCTTTTCCCTGGAGAAAAAGTCGAAAGAAGGCTCCGAACCATGTCTAACGCATCTGACTGCTCTTTCTGATAAGAGTTCATAATGTAGAATAATGATTCCAGATATTGCTTGCAATCTTTCTTACCCTGTCCATAATATCCAAAATATCCATATTTAAAAGCCGCCTGTCTTTCATGACGATTTTTCCGTTAATTATGCTTGTTGAGACATCTGATCCAGATGCAGAATATACTATATGTGAGTAGCAGTTATACATGGGGGTCAGGTGAGGTTTATTGGTGTCCAGGATAATGATGTCTGCGCATTTGCCGACCTCAATAGAGCCGGTCTTGCCTTCAATGCCTAACAGCTTTGCGCCATCAATAGTAGCCATCCGCAGTACGCTTGCCGCATTCATGACCGTGGAATCCATTGTTGTAAGCTTGTGAATCTTGGCGGCTGTATCCATCTCTAATAAAAGATCAAGATCGTTGTTACTTGCGCAGCCGTCTGTGCCAAGCCCTACTATAACCCCTTGTTTCAGCATTGCCGGAACAGGCGCAACGCCTGCCCCTAATTTCATGCTACTTTGTGGATTGTGAGATACCTTTGCTCCGGCATCGGCAAGCATTTTGATTTCATCTTCATCAACAAAATTGCAGTGAACAGCAATTGTGCAATCGTCTAATATGCCCAGGCTGTGGAGATAACGCACAGGGGTATTTCCATGTTGCTGTTTGAGTTCTTCCACTTCGCTTATGGTTTCAGACAAATGGGTTAAAAAAAGAGTTTTGCTGTTTCTTGCAACCTGTTTGATATCCCGGAGCGTCTCAGGGGAACAGGTGTAGGGCGCATGACAGAACAAGGCCGGAGAAATCAGACTGGAAACATCATGCCAGCTTGCAATAAAAGATTCCGCAATTTGTATATTGCTTACGGAATCAGGATTGTCAGGCGCGGGAAAATCGACAAATCCCTGACAGCAAACAGCTCGCATTCCAGCATCTTTTGCGGCCCTGGCAACGCTGGTTTCAAAAAAATATCCGTCACAAAAGGTTGTTGTGCCGGAAAGAATCATTTCCGCTATTGCCAGCATGGCTCCGTAATAGGCCGTGTCTTTGTTTAAATATTTTGCTTCTGCCGGGAAAATGTAGTTGTTCAGCCAGTCCTTCAGAGGAATATCATCGGCAAGCCCTCTGAAACATGTCATTGGCAGGTGGGTGTGAGTATTAATAAGACCCGGCATGATAATCGATTCTGCAGCATCTATAACCTCTCCGGCATTATAAGGATTTGAAAGCGGGTCATAGCCCGTATCAACAAAAAGTATTTTTCCATCCTTGATTCCGATGGCCGGATTTTCAACGACCTCCATTGAATCCGACATGGTCAGCAGGATGCCGCCTGTTATCAGGATATCTATATTAT
>JAYENE010000257.1:0-3155 GCA_034721935.1 Thermodesulfobacteriota bacterium | reverse complement strand
AGAATAAGTTCGCAATTTCAGGCGTTGAGGCGCTCGGCTGACAAGGCGCGAAAAAACATGAATATCAAGCATATTCAGAATTTTCGGAACGCAGTCAGGCGTGATGCATCGGCGCCTGAAATGTGAAATTATTTTTTGCCGAGCCCTTAACTCGATCTGTTTATTAACCGCCCACTCGCCACGCTCGTTCGAGACGCAGAGGGCAGAGATGTAAATTAGTCAGTGATTGGTCAGAAGTTGCAGGGGCGGCTTTATGCCGCCAACCAATTGAGATCGGGCGGGATAAAGCCGCCCATACGAAAACTTATGGGTAATGAGATCGGGCGAGATAAACTCGCCCCTGCGAAACCTTATTGATAAAGATTAAGAGTTTTTACCCCAGATTAATAGTTCAAAGTTATGAGTTTTCAAATTTCTAACTCTATATATTTTTTGTAACTATTCAGCCACCGATATACGCTGATTACCACTGATATTTTTTTATCGTAATATAATTCTGTAATCATTCACAATTCAGAGGTTAATTGCTTTGCAATTTTCTTCATCTTTTTGCTTTTAAGTTCAGTGCGAACCTGCTTCCTGCCCGCTCGTGCCTCGCAGTGGCTAATTCAGTTTAACCTTGAACTTCGAACCGTGAACGGTTACTTGTATTTAAACCTATCTGCGTTCATCTGTGTGAATCTGTGGCTGAATAGTTATTATTTTTTATTATTACCTAAGTTGAGCGATTTTTGGGGAAGAAATGTGCTGAGATCTTGATGCATAAGGGTTTACGAAAACCGCAGGCATACCCGTGGATATGTCGAGGATTTTCGTGAATCCTTGATGCGCAAGAGATCAGTGCAGATCGAGCCAAAAATCGCTCAATTTAGGTATCACAAAGACGCTCAAAATACAAGAAAAAAAACAGGGCGCCAAAGCAGACTCCAATGTGCTTCAGTAAACTGGCTCATCGCTGTAACGATCGCGGCTGCCTGCCCGTCACCTGCCCGCAATGCCTCACCGCCCTCCTCGCCCGTCCGCCTCGCTCCGCTTGGCTGGAGGGCGGGCCTGAGCAAGCCCGCCTGCCTCGAGGGCATAGGTGGCGGGCAGGTATTTTGCATGAATTAGCGTTGCCGTTTTGTTCTTATGAACACAATGAAAAGATGGATATGGCCTCTTTTAATGCATGGCAGGCGGGTCGCTCTCGCCACGCCCGGCTACCAACTTAAGCCGGGACACCTTGAAATCTCAGGGAGTTACAGAGTAGGGTGGGCATTGCCCACCATTCTATCCGGTTTACAGCAATCGCCATTGATGGTGGGCAGTGCCCACCCTACAAATTGGGGTCAACCGGAACTGGTGTGGTAAAATGACCTTCGTTTTGCCATCTATTCCTTGTTTTACAGATAGTTATGGCAAAATAAAAAAAGTTCTATTTTTTTGCTCTTAATACCATTGTTAAAATATTGATACATTAGCGATGGTTTGCGTAACAGATCGATTTTATTGACCACATTGATTCCGGTTGACGGGGTTTAGGCATCACTTAAGCCGGGACACCTTGAAATCTCAGGGAGTTACAGAGTAGGGTGGGCATTGCCCACCATTCTATCCGGTTTACAGCAATCGCCATTGATGGTGGGCAGTGCCCACCCTACAAATTGTCGCGCTTTAAGTTGGTAACCCCACGCCCGGCATCGCGAGGCTCAGGCGAGGCGGGCGGGTAAAAGCCGCTCCCACGATGAGCCAGTAAACTTTCAGCTTTGAGCCATCAGCCATGAGCTAATTTGCTTTCAGCTTTCAGCTTTCAGCTTTGAGCTAATTTGCTTTCAGCTTTGAGCCAACCCGCTTTCAGTTTGGAATACACTAACCGGTCAGAGATGAGGCATATATATTGTTTGGAGGTTGGAAAAAATCATAATCAGAATAACAACTTTGGAAGTATTCGACTTGATTGGGGAATAATTCTTGAAGTATTTTATTCTTCTTAACAAAAAAGTATTGGATCGCACTACTGTCCATCTCTTTTTTCGTTTGAAATAATTCTTTAACAGGAGAATTCTCAATTCCATTACAGAAATAGTCGTAAAGATCAGAATCCGGTTTCATCCGGCCATATATCTGTTCAAGTCTCTTTTCTGCCGTGGTCAGGTCCAATCGCAGCGCCACAGATGGGGCGCTTACCTTTGGATACTGCTTTTCCCCTCCAAGATCTTCAAATAGCAGAATATTCTTATAAAAAGCCCTATGCCTGGGATTTACCGCAATACATAAATCGGTTGCCTCACAACTAAGCGCATGTTTAAACATGCTGCGAAAAAGAGGCATATAAGCATTCTGCCATCGGTACTCCTTATGAACCGCTAAGGCCGAAATCTCTACTATGCGTCGTCCCTCTAACCTTAATCCATCCAGTTCCTTCTCGTACACCTCATCAATGGGTAACATCAAAGGGCTATCAAAGACCTGGGTAAGGGTGGAAACAACTGTATGATGAGATTTGACTATCCAAACAACTGTTTCAGGTAACAGATTGTAAATATTCAGCAACATCTTTGAGGGAATAGACTTTTTGACATATCCTGCTCTGAGATACTCCTGGTATACTAAAGAAAAGGCCTGTTTCAATTCATCGTGCGTTTGAGCTATATTGCAACTGAATTGTTCACTACTGTCAAAATGGGGTCTTAAGAGCATAGCACCTCTCATCCATATATATCTGTTCTTGCGAACTATTATTGTTTTGTGGTAACATAATTTCATACCTCGCTAAAAAGCGCCTGCGTGGTCTGTCATATTTTTGACCAGCAAGACCCCTCCTCGTAGGGGCGGGTTTATCCCGCCCATACAAGGACATGCGGGTTTTGCATCGGGCATCGCATTGAGATCCATAACGCCTGCACTGAAGCCGTCTCGAACTGATTGAGAACTTACTATTATTGCTTATAACTCATTGATATTAAAAATGCAAATTCTATTTTTTATGCATTTTGTTTACCCCGTAGATCCAGAAGATCGTAATGGGGCGCCTTTTTGCGGCTATATCCAGAAATTTACAAACTCAAAAAGTAACCTGCCAACAACCTGATGTGGCGGGCAGTTAAATTTAAAACGGCTGACTGTTTGAGCATGTTAGAGAGCGTTAAGAAATAACGACGACCAAATAAAATTTT
>JAYENE010000256.1:0-3163 GCA_034721935.1 Thermodesulfobacteriota bacterium | reverse complement strand
AAAAATGAAAATCAAAAAGTTTACGAATGGCTCAGGGAATACACTGAATCCGGCACAATAGATATCGTCACCGGTTATTTCACAGTTGGAGCCCTTGCATACCTGTCCAAACAGATAAACAATAAGATTAATAATTTTAGAATGGTTCTTGGAGATATCGTTAATATTGATATGATAAAAGATCGTACCATTGATTTGTTGAGTGAGAATATCACAATTGAGGCAGCTTTAAAGCTTTCTGCTATAGCAAAAGAATCTGTGGAATTTCTAAAGCAGGAAAAAGTTGAGACTAAAACACTTGAACCCAATTTTTGTCATGCAAAAATATACCTGTTCAATCCTGAACAAGATGACAGACACAAGTACTTTGTTTCCGGAAGCTCTAACTTGACAGAAGCAGGTATTGGTTTAAAGGAAACGAACAATGTCGAACTTAATATCGCTGAAACAGGCAATAATAATCAATATCAGGAATTAAAAAAATGGTTTAATGATTTATGGAAAAGCAAAGAAGCACATAAAACAAAAACAATCATTGATGAAACCGGCAAGAAACATACCACTCCATTTAAAGAGTATCTGATAGAATCCATAGAACAAATCTTTATTAAATACACCCCAAGACAGCTTTATTATAAGGTGCTGTTTGAACTTTTTGGCAATCAGCTTCTCACAGAGCAGGACAATCCTGAATTTAATCGTCAGGTCGGCAGGCTGGAAAATACGATCATATATAACACATTGTATGATTTCCAACAAAAAGGAGTTTTAAGTTTAATAAAAATGCTTCAAAAATACGATGGAGCAATTCTCGCAGATGCTGTCGGCCTTGGAAAAACCTGGAGCGCCCTTGCTGTTATGAAATTTTTTCAGTTACAGGGGCGTGAGATTATTTTGATTTGCCCTAAAAAGCTTCAATATAACTGGAACAGATATACCCGGCATCAAAACTCGAAATTTGAAAAAGATAATCTTGAATTCTTTATTCGTTTTCATACTGATATGGTTTTTGAAAGAATGGATAAGCAGGCTTACAGGCTTGAAAGAGAAGATACTTTATTCATAAATGATAAGCCAAAGCTTTTTGTTATTGATGAAAGCCATAATTTAAGAAACGGAAAATCAAACAGATATCAGTTTTTTGTAGAAGAGATATTAAAAAAGAATGATGATGTGAAAGTCTTAATGTTATCTGCAACCCCAATAAATAATACGCTTATTGATATACGAAATCAGTTTAAGCTTATCAAACAAGGTAGCAGAAATGGCTTTTATGAATCCCATTCCATAAGAAATATAGACCACCTTTTTGGCAGAGCACAAAAAGCGTTCAAAAAATGGCGTGATGATGACAGTCCGAAAATAGCCGACTTTATCAAAATGCTGCCTGCTGATTTTTTTAAACTCACCGATTCTCTTACTGTAGCCAGAACCAGACAAATGATCGAAAAGCAAAAAACAGGGCTGCATTTTCCCAAAAAACAAAAACCAAAAAATATCTTTGTTACACCCAAACAAATCGGTAATTTTGAAAGTTTCGAAGAACTTTTTGATCATTTCCCTCCTATGCTTTCAGGATACCAGCCTTCATTTTATGTAGAGCAGACAAAAGATGTGGATAAACTGCATGATGAAAGGCAAAGAGACCGTTTTCTTGTAAAAATGTTATATATCCTGCTTGTTAAACGGCTTGAATCTTCATGGTTTTCATTTCATTCAACAACTCAAAAAATACTTAATCATCACCAAAATGCATTGGATAAAATAAATATATATCAAAGTACAAAAAGCTTCCAGCTTTTTGATTTAAACAAACAAAATCAAGATGATATTGTTACTTTAGATGACGAATTTGAAGATATTGCTGATGATCTTTTTGATAATTTGACCCTTGGCAAGAAAAGAAAGGTTCTTTTGTCGGATATCGATAAAGCAGGAAACCTTCATAACTATAAAGCGGATCTTAAAAAAGATATTGAAGCGCTTGAATCATTAATTAATAATCTGGAAAAGTTTGAAAAAACCATAAAAGCAGAAGCAGAAGGCGATAAAAACCATAAAAGTAAAGATGATAAACTTCAATCTTTGATTGAAGAAATTAAAGAAAAAAGAAAAGCCGGTAATAATAATGACAACCGGAAAGTTGTAATTTTTACAGTTTACAAAGATACAGCGTTCTATCTGTTTGATCAGCTTAAACACAGAGGTTTTACACAGATGGCTGTTGTCAGCGGTGATATCTCTAAAACAGATTCTTCTGAACATGAAACAAAAATGTTCGAACCGATCCTTGAAAGATTTGCCCCTTTTACTAAATTATTTAACGAAAAAGAGTGGGACTTTGCTTCCGGTGAAAATAATCTTTCTAAAGAGGAACAATACAATCAGTGGGTAGAATGGGCAGCAGAGAATGATAAGAAAGTTCATTCTAAAATAAAAAACCCCATTGATATCCTTATTGCCACTGATGTTTTAAGCGAAGGTCAGAATTTGCAGGATTGTGATATGGTTATTAATTATGATATTCACTGGAATCCTGTCAGGATTATTCAAAGATTCGGTCGAATTGACCGGCTTGGCTCACCAAATAAAGAAATATACGGCATCAATTACTGGCCCTCGGATAATATAAACAATTATCTGAACCTTAAAGGCAGAATCGAAGAGCGCATGACAATGATGAAACTTGCCGGCTCAGAGGTTAATCTTGAATTCTCAGACAGTTTTAGAGAAATGGCATCAGATGATGATTTTGAAGACAAACTGAATAAAAAAATGCTGGTGCAGATGCAGACTTCATGGGATGAGATTGAAAAAAATGATGCAGGTCTCGGTTTTGATAATTTATCTCTTGAAGACTTTCGTCAAGACCTGCTTGAAGAGCTTCAAAAAGATGAAAAGTATTACAAAAAAATGCCTAAAGGGGTTTATACCGGCTTTAAAGCCAATCAATCCGTCTGCCCGGAGACGGGGATTATAGCCTTGCTTGGATACCCTTCCAAACCACCCAAAGTTTTAAACCATGAATATCAAATCTATGACTTGATCTACATAAATAAGAACGGAAAACAGGTGCTGCTGAATCAGAAAGAGGTTTTAGATGCACTTTCTCAGCACAGGGAAGAATCTCGATTTGTCCCGGAGAAAATTGAAAGAGGAGAAG
>JAYENE010000255.1:0-3173 GCA_034721935.1 Thermodesulfobacteriota bacterium | reverse complement strand
CTGAACTGTCTCAGAGAATCGACGAGGTTCAGTCTGTGATGGACAAGAGGATGTATGACATGCATACTGATCTGGTCAAACGTCTTGATAAGAACAATGCCAGGTTAGACCAGTTCTCTCAGATGACCATTCGCAGGCAAGAGCTAGATAGAATGGAAACCCGCATGGAATTACTGGAAGATGAAGTAAGAGAGATCAAACAAAAGGTAGCGGTATGAGGCAGGGTAAAGGAATTTATTAAACAAAAGAGGCGCCAACCATGCCTTTAGCCAAAGAAACCGAAAAAAAGTTTACTTATACGGATTATGTTGCGTGGCCGGTTGACAAACGGTGGGAATTGATTGATGGCGAGGCATATAATATGACTCCGGCTCCAACTGTTAGGCATCAAGAAATTACTGGAAACCTGTACAACTTACTCTGAACTTAGCGCCCTATCGGGCGAGCTTTTAGGCTGTAATTGTATTGTTGTTTCGTAGGGGCGATCCTTGTGATCGCCCTGATTATGGACGAAGTGATCGCCCTAATCAGGGCGAATACAAGATTCGCCCCTACATTGTGCTGATAGCCTCCAACCTATTGATAAAATTGACCATAAAATGGAAATTCCTATACAATCAAGCTATCCCAAGAAAAGAGTTGAATGTTTTGTTGGCATTGCTCCTACCGATGTTGTTTTTTCCGAACATGACGTGGTCCAACCTGATGTCTTTGTTGTATGTGACCAAAAGAAGATCACAGAGGCGAATATCCAGAGTTCACCCGATCTGATCATGGAAGTCCTCTCTCCTGCCACATCTCTAAAAGACAAAAGAGAAAAAAAGAATCTGTATGAAAAATATGGGGTAAAAGAGTATAATAAGCGTTCACGGTTCAACGTTCACGGTTCCCGGTTGAAGAGCCCTAACTCGCTGTTAATAAAAGGATAATACGAGAATAGGAGCGCATGTTATGTTTCACCCAATGCCTGCCCGCCATCGCTTCGCTCAGGCGAGGCGGGCGTGGATGAAAGAGGCTAATCTAAAGCATTGTGTTATAAAGTTAAGCATGTCAGTAGGCTATAACCTTTGAACCCTGAACCTGGAACCGATCACTTTAGGTTTGTGCAAAGTCGTAAATAAAATTAATAAAAACTTAAATATCATGAATCTTTCTGAACTAAAAGAACGTATAGTCCGATGGGAAAATATTCATACTGACTTTAAGGAACGATTTGATTCAAACCGTGAATTGGCCAAGGATCTGGTATGTTTTGCCAATACCGACGGAGGCCAACTGATCTTTGGCGTGGCGAAAGACAGGAAAATTATCGGAGTTGATGATCCGGATTGGTTATTTGGTAAAGTTGATGATATTGCGTTTCAGCATTGTGAACCACCTGTCACGGCGGTTCAAGAGTCGCTCGATATTGATGGTAAAAAGGTGATAATCGTAAACATACCAAAGGGTGACCAGAGGCCCTACCGAACAATTTCCGGCCAATATTATGTCCGCACCACTTCAGGGTGTCGACAGGCGTCAAGGGAAGAGCTGCTTCGTCTTTTTCAGGCCACTGAGAGTCTTTACTATGATGAGACTTACTTGCCACGCCTTACGTTATCGAATCTTGATTTAGGCGCGTTTGAAGATTTTCTTGAAGAGACAGGGCAGGGGGATCTGGCTGTAGACCCGCAGCGGCTTCTCAGAAACTGGCGGCTGGTTTCGAAGAATCATCCCACCATTGCCGGGGTTGTTTTATTTGGAAGAAAGCCTCAGCGGCATCTTCCTTTTGCGCAAATCAATGCTGCCCGTATTCCTGGGACCGATATTTCCATAGAGCCGTCGGATATGAAAGAGATTAACGGCAGACTCCTGGATATCATCGACCAGGTTCAGCGCTTTTTACGGCTTCATCTGCCGGCGCCCCATGAGATTAAAGGCTTTTCACCCGAAGTGAAACCTGAACTTCCGGAAGAAGCTTTGCGTGAAGCAATGGTTAACGCCGTTGCGCACCGAGATTACACCGTCCAGGGACCGATTCGTCTTTTTATTCTGGATGACCGGATCGAGATACATACGCCAGGCAAGGCGCCGAATACTGTTGACGAGGAGGCGATGAGAGCCGGGGTTCACGTGGTGCGTAATCCTCATATCTATGCGCGACTTTCGGATGCAGGACTGGTTACCAGGGCAGGTAGTGGAATACGGCGGATGATCCGTCTTATCAGAGATGCAACAGGAAAAGATATTGGAATTGACCTGAGAAAATTTGAGGTCCTCCTTACCATTCCCAGAAAGAAAAAATAGTAACTCAGGTTGTTAGGTTCATGGTGTGTGGATATGTCGAGGATTTTTGCGAAGCCTTTATGCGCAAGAGATCGGCGCAGATCGAGTAAAAAATCGCTCAATTGGTTAAACTTAGGGTTCGGCAAAAAATAAGTTCGCAATTTCAGGTGTTGAGGCGCTCGGCTGACAAGGCGCGAAAAAGCATGAATATCAAGCATATTCAGAATTTTCGCAACGCAGTCAGGCGGGATGCATCGGCGTCTGAAATGTAAAGTTATTTTTTGTCGAGCCCTTAGGGAAAGAATACTACCTCTTTTATGAATTAGAGTAGCATAGGCAGCCCTGACGCACATCTTTTTGTACATTTATAACTATCTATTATTAAAGAACAATGATAAACTAATAATTAATCTGCGGAATACTTTCGTCTCGCTGTTTTCACTCCCAGCCAGACCCTCCACTGTCAGGTGGGAAATGGTTAATTTCCATAATATCAACCTATTAGTTCCCTCTCCCCTGGTGGGAGAGGGTTAGGGTTAGGGTGAGGGGGATTTTATACATCAGGGCTGGAGCATAGGTAAATTTCTTGACGTTTCAGGGAAAATTGGTTTATAATAAAATTTATAAGTTCCTGCTATCAAAATGACAATCGGGTTTTATCGGAGGTTGCCGTGCTGATAAAAAAACTCAAAAAGCGCCTATCCAATAATATTAATTTTCTCCATTCTTCTTTTGACGCTGTCATTAATTCTGTCCTGCACTGCAAATTCAGATACACCTCTAACAACTGGCGATATAAACAATAATGGCCTTATGAACCTGAAAGATGTTGTAACTGAAAATTCAACTTTGAGAGATTGCATAAAAATATCGACTCAATTCACAGAATATATCCGCGAGAAAGGTAG
>JAYENE010000254.1:0-3180 GCA_034721935.1 Thermodesulfobacteriota bacterium | reverse complement strand
CTTGCGCATCAAGGATTCGCGAAAATCCTCGACATATCCACGGGTATGCCTGTGGTTTTCGCAAACCCTTATGCATCAAGATCTCGGCACATATCTTCGCAATAAATCGCTCAACTTAGGTATTATTTTGACCAATGGCGTTTTATTATTAATCACCACGAACACGAAGAATTTTTTCTTTATCTTCGCTTACTTCGTACTCTTCGTGGTAAAAACATCGCAGTGTGCGTCTGAGAACATAATGACGCGAAATCCGAGGTTTTTTGAATGCATTCTGATATTATCATTGCAGCCGCGGTCTATGAAGAATTATCAGCCATGATTGACAGGGTTGAAAAGCCTGTTGTTTTCAAGGTTGGGAAGCGTAAGATAATTTGTGGACATATAGAAGGTAAATCCGTAAAATTTCTTATCACAGGGCCTGGTCTCGTAAATACTGTGCAGGCTTTAACCGCAGCCATAGAAAATTCAAAGCCGTCGCTGATTATTCAAACAGGGTGCGCTGGAGCCTTTAAGGAGTCAGGCCTTAAAATTGGTGATATCGGCATTGCAACAGAGGAGATAGGCGCCGATCTTGGCATTGAACCGGAAAATGGGAATAGGCCGTTAAATGAACTTCCTTTTCCTTTACTTAACAGCCATGGCGCTGAAATTAAAAACCGTTATCCCCTTGATCATGAATTGGCAAATCTTGCTTTTAAAGCAATTCAAAAGGGCTTAGCGGATAAAAATATCGGATTAATGAAGGGACCGTTTATAACTGTTTCAACAATAACCGCAACAGATGCGAGAGCAGGAAAGTTTTATAAACAGTTCAAGCCCTGCATGGAAGGCATGGAAGGATCAGGATCTGCGCACCTTGCGATACATTATGACATACCTTTTTTAGAGATTCGTTCTGCAAGCAACATGGTTGGGAAAAGAGATCCGGGCGCATGGGACCTCACTCTTGCCTTTGAGAGGGGAGCTATGGCTGTTTTTGCTTTTGTTCAAGACACCCCTAAATCCCCTCTTATTAGCTGACTTTTATCCACACATGAGGCAGGAGGTATTTTGTGGAGTTCTTGTAAGCGTCTCAAAACATTGAATATCGAATGTCGAATAAGGAACCGCAGAATTACGAAGGGGGTTACTTCGACATTCGATATTCCTTGTTCGATATTCTGCGGTTCAGAGAAAATACTTATAAAACCAATAGTTGCGATATTACCGCTGTGTCAGGTGTGTCCTAAAGTCATCTTATTAGAGGAGATTTGGAAATCGTAACCGTACAGGTCGGACAATTATGAGATATGAATAATAACTTAACACTTGGTTATTCAACCTGTCCAAATGACACCTTTATCTTTTATGCGCTTGCTCACAACCTGATTGAGAGGCGCGGACTTCAATTTAAGATAGAGCTTGCAGATGTTGAAACGCTTAACCAGCAGGCAAGGGCAGGGGTTTTTGATATTTCAAAACTGTCCTTTGCCGCTATAGGCCATTTGCTTGATACATATGCAGTTCTTCGCAGCGGATCTGCGTTAGGCAGGGGCTGCGGGCCTCTTATTGTGGCAAGACCGGGTTTTAATTTAAATCAGATCGATTCAAAAAAGATTGCAGTGCCCGGTATATGGACAACTGCATGCATGCTTCTTGGTCTTTATCTTTCCAGGAAGCCGGATGTTATTCCCATGCTGTTTGATTTGATTATGCCTGCAGTTGAAAGGGGAGATTTGGATTTTGGCGTGATAATTCATGAGGGCAGGTTTACCTACGAAAAATATGGCTTAATCTGCCTTCTCGATCTTGGGAAGTGGTGGGAGGAAAAGACATCTCTTCCCATTCCCCTGGGAGGCATTGCAATACGCAGAGACATAGCGCCTGAGATTGCGCGAAGTGTGGAAACAGCCATACGGGAAAGCACGCTATACGGGTTTAAACATCGAACCGAGACAGACGGCTATGTTAAAAAATATGCAGGAGAGATGTCATCTGCCGTGATTCGCAGGCATATAGATCTTTATGTTAATGATTTTACCATAGAGATTGGAGAGCAGGGAAAAGAGGCTGTTGAGGCCTTATTTGAAATGGCAAGGAATAGAGGAATACTCCCTGAAAGCAAAAAGCCTGTGTTTGTGTGTTAAAAAAATGACAAGCTCACCTTTTCAGAAAGTATTTTTTCTCTGTAAAGGCTGCTGAAAAAGCTTTCAAGTCCTTTTATTTGCATTGGTCCGAGATCACAGCACAGTCTGCCATAATATTTTTCAGACATATCAAGACTGATTCCAAGCTTTGATGAAGCTGATTCAACAATCTGTCCAAGATGTTGATTCCCCTCTTTTTTTGAAATATGAAAAAGCTCAATTATTGCAGATAACGCATCCGGCCTTTTGTGAGCAAATGATTTTTGTACGGCCCATACTGCAAACACAAACGGAAGGCCGGTTAATTCCATCCACATATTTCCCATGTCAAATATATAATCATAGTGATCGCTCCATTTTTCCTTAAGCGCCGCATCCCCTATGATAAGGGCTGCACCTGCATTTTTTGGGATATCGCCGGGATGCTGGATCGCACCAGTTTCAAAAATCGGCTTTACCTTTTTTATGATGAAAAGAAGCTTTAAAAGCTCAACAGTGGTAGCTGACTCGTCTATTAGAATTACCCTTTTATTATTAAGCTTATCAAATGGATACCTGCTGACAAGAATAACGCTCATTACATCTCCGGAAGATGCGATGGAAAGATCGGGCAGCAGCAGCCAATCCTTTTGATGAAGCGCATAAGCCACAGAAGAGACAGGGCTTATGTCAATGTCTCCATTTGACAGCATGTTGTTTAAAACCGACGGAGGCGCGGTGACCATCTTAAGCCATGCGGGTTTTAGCCCCCTGTCAAGCCCATAATATATCGGCGCAACATTTATATAGCTTATCCGTCCGACCTTAACCGGTGATTGCTTACGATATTGTTCAGATTTGTTTTTCATTTTTTTATTTACCGCAGAGCCGCAGAGGACGCAAAACGGAAAACAAAAAACTTTTCATCTTTGCGTGCTTTGCGTTTTAGGGCTCGACAAAAA
The DNA here is from genome assembly GCA_034721935.1 of Thermodesulfobacteriota bacterium. Classification (GTDB taxonomy): domain Bacteria; phylum Desulfobacterota; class Desulfobacteria; order Desulfobacterales; family ETH-SRB1; genus Desulfaltia. Next base: position 110 of record JAYENE010000254.1, on the reverse strand, counting down.
ATAACTTCACATTTCAGACGCCGATGCATCCCGCCTGACTGCGTTGCGAAAATTCTGAATATGCTTGATATTCATGCTTTTTCGCGCCTTGTCAGCCGAGCGCCTCAACA
>JAYENE010000253.1:0-3181 GCA_034721935.1 Thermodesulfobacteriota bacterium | reverse complement strand
ATTTTGCGATTATATTCAAAAAATATTTTTTCAAAGTGCGAAATGTAAGCTCTAAGAGCAAAAATAGAGGTTTTTTTGAAGCAATCCAGCTATAAAAACAACAACTTACCAAGGTCAGACCCCGTTATTCAAAAGTGGGTTTTAAGAGGCAATATCAGAAAAGTTTGCATCAATTAATTTATAATAACAAGTACTTAGCGGGGTCAGACCCTGCTTAGCTGAAAACTGTGATCGCAATGGTCCGCAAAGCCGGCAGCCTTCATGGCCTTTTTAAATGCAGACTGGCTGGATTTCGAATCCACCCCGGCATCACAGGAAAACACAGATAAAGCAATCACAACATACGATTACCACAGACTCCTGTCAGCAGCAGGCTGGAAAATAACCCACAGAATAGAATGCCCCCTCTCCTCGGAACGTATGACAGGAAATCAGGTAAAAAAAATGCAGGACAAACGCATCCTTGGCACCATCGGCAGGACCCTGCTGATCGCCCGGCGAACGTAATGGAGATCACCAATGAAACTGATCGAATGGGAAGTCAATGAAGACAGTTACCAGGAACAGATCTTAAGTGGGTCAGACCCCGCTATTTTATTTTAGGGCTTGACAATGTTTTTTGATTAGTTTAAAAATTCATCCCATGAATAAAGAGACCGAATTCAGTCAGGATGTAAAATATTATCTTTTGCGGGAGCTTGCCTCAAAAGGTGAATTCACTCAACTTGATCTGTCCCGAAAGGCTATATCTATCTTCTCACACCTGATGGAATAAAGGAGAAAAAAGTCATCACTCTTAACTTTATCAAACGGAAGATGGATGAGTACGAGAGGTTAGAGCGAGAGATCGGAAAAGCAAGGCAGGATATAGAAGAAGAGGTTACCTGATTCCGATTCTGTACCACAAAACCTCTAATGTTTTAAACAAAAAATTCAATAATTACAGCTAATTATGTCACATTTTGCTATGTAACTGAAGGGGCGGAGCTGGGTAAACAACAATTTCTGCAGCGATCTGATAACCAAAGCAGGCATGAAAACTTGAATACTTTAACCCCCAATAACCTTAATAACCGAAGCCTGACCCCATGGCTATACGAGCCTGGGGACGAAATCAGGCTGAAGCACAGGTGGAAGTACGACTACGCTGGTTTCCAACCTGCTGGAAAAGGCCCCATAGGCAAGTGCCCCAAGCATGTGACAAAAGATATTGCGCAAAAAATACTCAATGAAGAGGCCATTCCTGTCTATGATGGGGAGGACAGCCCTTTTCCCGATAAATTTTATGCCGTATACAAAGGGGTGGTCTATGAGGCTGTGCCGACTCGTCCGGGGATTTCTTACCATGCTTATCCCTGGCGCGGAGACTTTCCCGGTAGAAAAGGATTGCCGCGATGGCTTTTGCGCAATCTTCGCCAAAAAGCTGAGACAAATGGAGAAAAAAAGGATCTGGAAAAATGGCTGAAGAAATATGGAGGACCGGGGACGTGAAGATGATTGGTTCTGCCTCTGAGGGGCTTCAATTTAAATTAAATCTGCTCCCAAACGATGAGGAAGGTTTGGCCTGGGGCGAAGGATTGGCTTTGCTGGATGGAGAACCTGTATGGTTCACTGAAGATGCACAAGGCCGGGAGATCCCGGTTCAATGGACATGGGTGGATCTATTAGAATATCTGGGCCGCTGGTGGCCATGGCTGGTTCTGGAGGAGGATTACCCTTACCCCTTTCAGCCGCTTTATCCGGGATTCCTTCTTAAGGAGGCTGAATTTCGCTGGCAGGAGCTACTTGATGCACAAATAGAGGAAGAAGAAATAGAAGTCCACAGGTTTGTCCTCCGACATGATTTGGCCGAGGCCTTTAAAGGGATTTTTCTGCCTTCACTGATGCTGTTGCGTCAGGGCAATACGTGCCATATCTCTACCTCTTTGCATCAGAATCGGGTGTGCCCCTGGTCCGAAGTACTTGAGACCTTGGAGGAGCTTGGTCAGTTCCTGGCTGAGGCTGTTTTCAGCAGCAACAATCCTCGGGCCCAGTATGCCCTGGATCTATGGCACCAACGCGAGGATCGCAGATCTGAACTGGAGCTGTATCTGACCACCGGGCTTTCCGAGGAGCATAGGAAGAGCTTTCAAGATGTGGATTGGCGCTGCCAGGAGGTCCGCGCAGTAGCAAGGATGAGCAGCAGGGCGGTAATATTGTCAGATCAGAAAGAGTTTTTACAGCGTATTTCTGAATTGCCATACAGGCGTACTCCGGAGCTTGAATCTATTACTGAACAAATCCATAATGAATTTCAGGAAATCGGCGCACCCCATAAACAAGGTTACTGGGCCGCAAGTCGACTTCGCGACACGCTTGGACTGTCCTGGAACGAATATGTTGAGCCCGGAAACTATCTGGTACATTGGGGTGTTTTGATTCAGGAGATTCGAAGAGAGCGCTGCCCGGTGGAAGCGGTTACTGCCTGGGGGAAAGAACACGGACCGGCAGTTATTTTAAATACAGGAGCCGGGTCTAGAGCTGCCCACAAATTTGGTCAGCGGGCCACCCTGGCCCATGAGATAGCCCATCTTATTCTGGACCGTGATGGGGCGCTCCCTGCCGGAGAGGTGCTCGGCGGACGTACCCCTGAATACCCGGAGAAAAGAGCCCGGGCCTTCGCTGCTGAGTTCCTGCTGCCCAGGGAGGCGGCGGAAGATGCGGTACGCAACCATGCCTCTTTGGAAGACGCAGCACGCTTCCTTCAAGACACATACAGGGTAAGTACAGAATTGCTTGCCTGGCAGATCAATAATTCGCAGGCCCGAACAACCCTTGATCAGGAAGAGCTGACGCGTCTGGAGCAATGGCAAACCGGCCGAGCGGAGCTTGAGTAGCGAGCAACGAGCAATGAGGATAGTTCCCAGGATCAGACCCCGCTTGCAATGTAAAACGAATCATAGTACGTGCAGCCAGTTTTGAGGGCAAAACAGTCAGTCATTTTATACTGAACAGTGCCCTGAAGTGTGCAGAAGAAACAATCCAGGAGTATCAGGTCATGACGTTGAATGAGAAAGATTCAATGACCTTTTTCGATGCGCTTGCCACTCCGGTACGATTTAATCGTAAATTGACCGCCTGATTCTTAAAACCATGTTTTTACCCCCAAAAACCCGGCTCTAACTTACATTTCGCACTTAGG
>JAYENE010000252.1:6683-13163 GCA_034721935.1 Thermodesulfobacteriota bacterium | reverse complement strand
TTATTAAGGGGAAGCATGAGCCTGAAAATATGTATTATGATGGTGAATTTCAGATTGCACAGGATGGTGATGTGGAAACATTTGATGCGGTAGTGCTACAGAGGGTGGTTCGGGATGAGTGAGTGGAAGGAATGTCCTCTTTCTGATTTAGCAATTCTCTACAACGATAGTTGAAAGGTTGGTAATAAAGAATGCTCCTATATTACCTTAAAAATCTTTGGTATTGAAAAAGACCAAGTGGTTGTCGCCGGAAAACAGTCCAATCAGGTACATGCCCGTGGTGTTCTGGCCTGCTGGGCGATTCGAGATCTGGGCCTGACTGCAACGGAGGTTGGCAAGTATCTCGGTCTGAGCAAATCCGCTGTCAGTCGTGCAGCCAATAGAGGCCAAAAACTGATCGTCGATCAATTCTTGTCCCTGAAAGACTAGAAACGCGTAATTTCAATCCCGTCCCCCTTTTTCCCGCTATTTTCATGGGCGTCCCAGGTCCGATTCCTGCCGGGGGCACCAATAAAAATCTTAATTTGTTCCCAAAAGCATATCACCAAAACTTTATACAGGAAAGCAGATGAACACCCACAATAATTGGCATGCTTCATTTTGTGGTAAAAGTAGTTGACACTTTTATTGAAGCTAAAAATTGTAAATTGTAGAAGAGGCTTCCAGCCTCTTGGATCAGCGGCAGGATGCCGCTGCCACTTTTCAGTCAAGTGTAAACTGCAAAATGAAGGATGCCCAATAATTCAATAAAAGCCTATCTTGATAATCCGATATCCTTAAAAATAGATGACAATAGACTCGATTTTGATTCAGTTAAGCAAATTGCTTTTAAAAGGGCAAAAGAGCTAACACCTGCTCCTGTTTTGCTTGCCTGGTATGACCGGAAAACCGGCAGGGTCGTTCCCCAGGTTGCATGCGCCAGGGATGATAAACCGGCCTGGATTGTTTATGCCGAGTCAAGAGGCGGCAATATCGTCATTGACATAAATGATGAAGAATACATTTTTATATATGGTTCAGAGGATTAGCCCCAATATTTTCACGAAACACTTGCGTTAAACCACACCTGCAATAATCCCAGAATCATTTGGACCTTGGAAAGGTAGGCGTTGGATTTCCTTTACACCGGCTTTAGCAAGCATATTGGTTATCTGTTTTTCAGAATATGACTGGCCGGCAGGCGTGGCCAAAAGCATATTAAGGGAAAAGAGTGCTGGGACAAGAGGACCGTCCATTGTGTTGTTTAAAATAAAATCATGCACGATTATCATACCTCCCGGCTCCAGGGCTGAAACAGTCTTTTCGATGATCCGCTGACATTCCTTTTGGCCTTCTCCGTGGAGAATGTTGGAAAGCCAGGCCACATCATAGACACCTTCAATGCCCTCTTCCACATAGTTGCCGTCCCTGAAATTTATCCGGTTGGTTAGACCAAATTTTTCAATGGTTTTTTCCGCAAAAGGTCTGGTGGTGTGAAGGTCGCAAACTGTGGCTTTAAGCTCGGGGTTCTTCAGGCAAAAATGGATGGCATAGGTTCCAGGCCCGCCGCCTAAGTCAAGCATGTGATGTCGTTCGGAAAGATCTATTTCATCAACCAGGACAGGAGCCAGGTTCATGGCCAGATTGAACATACCCATAAGGAAACTTTCCCTCCATTCCGCGCTGGTGTGAGAGACTCTTGCTCTGACAGACGCTCCGGTCTCAACAGCCTGATCCAGCTTAGACCATGAATCTACCAGGTGGTGATGGTGGGTGATGATATGGCCAATATACTTTGGAGAGTCTTTTGAGAGAAAAGTTTTGCCTGCATGGGTGTTGGAAAACTTATCATCTGATTTCTCCAGCAGATTCATGGCTGTAAGGGCATTGAGAAGCCTCGTTACCCCTTCTTTGTTTATGTTTCTTTTCTGTGCGATAGCTTCGGTTGAAAGCTGCCCGTTACCTATTGCCGTAAATACATCGAGTTTAACTGCGGCATGAAGCGTGCATGTTGCCCAGTACTGACTTGATAATTGAAGCAGTCTGCCTGGATTCCATTCCTGTTTTTTCATCTCTGTTCTCCATTTTTATTTTATAGAAAACTTGAAAAAATACGAACCTGAATGTTATGATAGATCAACTATTTTTCAAAATCGACGTCAAATCCGCACGTTGACAAAAGTCCGTATGAAAGTAAAATGATTTTTAAAATTACCATATAAATCTATGCCCACAAATAGTGGTTGGATTTTTATTTTCTAACAAAGTCAAATAGATACCTTAAGGCATTAGAGCCAAACAACACAATATTGTGTGAAAAATGATAAAAGATGTTGTCATTTGAGGTATTCTGAACCAGTTTTTCAAGAAACACATATGGATTTATTCTAATATATTAACGAGTTATAAAATCCAACCGACATTTATTTACATAGATATAAATAGACGAAAGGAAACACCATGCCATATTTCAGTATCGAAACCAACCAAACCATTGACCAAACAGTGCTGACGTATGAAATCCCCCTCACCCTAACCCTCTCCCCACAGTGGAGAGGGAACTAATTGGTTGATATCATGACAATTAACCCTTTCCCGCTGACGGGGGAGGATCGGAGTAGTGGTAAAAACAGCGCGACGAAAATATTCCGCAGATCGGTTATTAGTTCATCATTGTTCTTTAATAACAGATAATTATAAATGCACAAAAACACGTGCGTCAGGACTGTTGACCAAATATCCAATCAGGAGCTGTTGAAAAAAACTTTAGCATATATTGCCGGTCTGCTGGGAAAACCAGAAATGATGGGTAAACCTGTAATTAAAGGAACTCGAATTACAGTTGAATTAATTTTGGAAAAGATAGCATCTGGTGAATCTGTAGATCAAATTTTGAATGAACACCCACGTTTAACACGAGAAGCAATACAAGAATCATGTGCATTCGCTGGTCAATACTTAAGAAAGTCACTTTTCTTTAAGGTAAAAAGAACAACCTCCCCAGGACAGTTAAAACGGACAGGTACTCCGGACGGTCCAACGCCGGAGCTGGTGTAGCCACACATGTCCTTGTATTCCCACAGCCCGCTGGCTGTCTTTCTTGGAGCGCGACTGTGCGTAATAATAGGGCCGTCATAAAATGGGAGACGAACCTGCCCTCCATGGGTATGTCCGCAAAGATACAAGCGGGCCTTATGTTGAGCGGCATCTCTGTATGCCTCAGGCGAGTGGGCTACAAAGATGTTAAATGCGTCTTCAGGCACCTCTTTGAAAGCCGCGTTAAGATCATGCGCTCTATAATAGTGCGGATCATCAACACCCACCAGATAGATAGTCTCGTTGTTACGCTTCAAAGGATAGGCATCATTTACAAGCATCCATACGCCGGCATCTTCAAGATCAGGAATAATCTCAATACAGTCGTGATTTCCAAGCACTCCAAAAACTCCGTCTTTTGCCTTGATGTTTTTAACTATCTGCCGTAGCCGTCGAGTGGCCAGAAATGAGGATCCAAACATTTTATACCGAATATCCCCTCCTATAATACAACTGTCACATTCTACACCCGAAACAATATCGATGACCCGTTCAGTAATTCCCGGTAAGCCGTCAAGATGAAGGTCGCACATAAAGAGTATACGGTAGGAATCAAACGACACAGGTAGATCCGAAAACCGCAATTCTATTTGGCGAAACTGCACGTCCAATACGTTACGAACACCTGTATCGTACTTCTTGATAAGTTTTAAAAAACCGGTGATTATCCATTCATGATAGATAATATTTTCAAAATTAAGATAGCGTTGCAAAGGGGGAAGAGCAATGTGACATGCGCGCCATGCCCTGAAACGGGTGCGGGATTTTACAAGCCGCAGATTTTTCTCATGGGGCGCTGGCAGGATTTCTTTCTTAAAAAAAAGGGCGCCAAAATGTGTAATTGGAACAAAAAGGATAAGTAATACAATAATCAGAGCCCAATCCAATAGAAAATAATACTTAAAAAACAATAGAGGGAAAAGGCCCTCAAATAGTTGATCAAAAAGCGGTACCGCAGTGCCGCTCGCCAGTTCAAACCTTCTTTTAAAAAAACTGGTCAGCAAATCTCCCAGCATCGAGAAGAACCCGATACAAAACCCCACAATAAGCGGCAGCGCCAAAAACCAGCCGAATAAAATTCCTGCTGCTATGCTTCCAATAATTCCACGGATAGTCTTGTGGCGGCCCAGCAGCGGTTTTCCGTCCAAAAATGTCCGGTTCCGGTCGATGGGCCAGTTCCATCTATCTTCCAATAAAAATGCAACAACAGGAGGCGCTGCATTAACGGCAAAAAGAAGGATTATGATTTTAAGTCCAAGTAAAAGGATGGAATCTCCTTGTTAATGTTTGTCCCTACTGAATGTCTTGTAACAGTTTAGCTTTTTGAAAATAAATGCGCTTCAGGTATAATCAGATTTAAATCAGGAAAAACTCACGAATAAGAAATCGTAAAGAAAGAACTTGCCATAACTATAAAGAAATAGTGGTAACTCAACCAAAGAATTAGACAAAAACGGCATTTTAAACCTAATTCTTTCTTAACGATTTCTAATTCCTTCAAACAGTTTCCTGCTTTAAATCTGATCACACCCGAAGCTTGATTTCAGATGGTTTGTTGCATAACGCTAAAGTATTACAATGTCTTCAATAACAATTTGAGCTGTTTTTCCCCCGTTCCAGTGGTTCCAGCGCAGCCTGAACGCAATTTGATCAAAGTGTTCCAGCAGGTTTTTGCTTGTATCAACATTAAAATGGATGGCATTAAAGGACTTACCCATCCCGCCTGCGGCGGACTGGTTTAAAAGCATGCGCCTGTGGTTTTTACCAACGATTTTTGAATCTATTACCCTGACATTTTTGGCCATAAAGAGAGGTTCATGGTTGCCTGTGCCAAACGGCTTTAAGATTTCAAGTTCATTGATTAAGGCGTCTGAAATGTCGTCAAAATTGAGCTCATAATCGATGGAAATTGTCTGCACAAAATCATCGGACGTGGTCATCTGCTGAACAGCGTCTTCAAAGTTTCTTTGAAATATAGCCATATTTTCGGCCTTTATTTTCAGACCTGCCGCCATTGAATGACCGCCAAAGGTTTCAAGAAGACCAGAGCATGACGTAAGCCCTTTGTAGATATTGACTCCCGGTATGCTTCTGGCCGATCCTTTGCCGATACCGTCCTTTATTGCGATAAGTATCACAGGCCGAAAGTATTTTTTTACCATCCTGGATGCAATTATGCCAAGAACTCCTTCATGCCAGATATTATCTGATTCACTGTCTGATAAAACCAGTGAACTGTTTTTAAGCAAATGCTGATTGTTTTTTAAATATTCAAAAATATCCTTCATTATTTTTTGTTCAATGTCACGCCTTTTAGTGTTCATGTTGTTAAGTGACTGGGCAAGTTGTCTCGCGGTCTCAAGGCTGTTTGCCATCAGGAGTTCAACACCAGTTGAAGCATGATCGATCCTGCCCGCAGCATTTAACCTGGGCGCCAGCCTGAACGCGACATCTTCTGTGTCCACAGTCCGCTGCAGGCGGATTATTCCACTGGATTCTATCAACGTTTTTATGCCGCATCGCTTGCCTGCATTTATTATTTCAAGTCCTGTTTTTACCAATATGCGGTTTTCATCAACAAGAGGAACTATGTCGGCCACGGTTCCAAGAGCCACAAGATCGCAAAGGCTTTTCAGATTGGGTTCCGGCCTGTTTTGCCAGAAATGATTGTCGCGCAGGTGTTTTCGGAGGCAAATCAGAAGATAAAAAGCCACTCCCACACCGGCAAGATCATGAAAACCGGATGGGCAGTCATGACGCTTGGGATTTAATACAGCAACAGCATTGGATGGTTTGTCCGGTATTTCGTGGTGATCTGTAATGATTACATCAATTTCGGAACTCGATGCTGTTTTTACAGCATTGTTGCTGCTTGAGCCGCAGTCAACGGTGATTATCAGGTTTATTTTGTTTGGTATTGCGTAATCTGTTATATGTTTTGTGTGAAGGCTGTATCCTTCTTTGGTTCTGTGGGGGATATAATATGAAACATCTGCTCCAGTGTAATGTAAAAACTCGAAAAGGATTGTTGTTGCGGTGATTCCATCAACATCGTAGTCGCCAAAGATTAATATTTTTTCATGACCTGTTATAGCTGAATAAATACGCTTTACAGCAGCATCCATATCTTTCATCGAACATGGAGGCCGCATATTGTTAAGAGAAGGTTTCAGGAAGAGCAGGGCATCATCTTTTGAAATAATTTCACGATTTACAAGAATGGTTGATAGAACAGGGCTGCATTGCAACTCCCCGCAAATTTTTTCGACCACATCAATGTCTGGTTGTAAAAGTTGCCAGTATTTTTTCATAAACAAAATATAGCCTGGACATCCTTCATTGTTACTTTACACTTGATTAAAAAGTGGCAGCGGCATCCTGCCGCTGATTTAAGAGGCTGGAAGC
>JAYENE010000252.1:0-6583 GCA_034721935.1 Thermodesulfobacteriota bacterium | reverse complement strand
GCATCCTGCCGCTGATTTAAGAGGCTGGAAGCCTCTTCTACAATTTACAATTTTTTAGCTTCAATAAAAGTGTCAACTACTTTTACCACAAAATGAAGGATGCCATAGCCTGTAATTAAAGTAGGCATGCAGGGTGCATTCTACGCACAGCGCTGGTGCATAAAATGCACCCTGCATAACTGAAAATGCGTCCAAATATTCGTTTGAATGTATTTGTCATAACGCCAAATCATATGCACGGAATCATTAAGATTAATGAAATTGCGGATCGTAGGGGCACGATGCATCGTGCCCCTACTTCGACATTCAAAAAAAATCACCCAATTTAATGTCTTATCACTTTTTTGTTTTGCACCCACCTGAATTTAAGATAATCCATATAGATTTTATAATATTCGGATGAAAACAGTATGAATATAACTTGTTTTAAAGATCCGCCGGTTTTCAGAAAATTACAGGTGGTATTTGTTGCGATTTTACAGGCATCATTTATTGGATATTTGTATACACCGCAGCTAATGGCTGGAAAGGCAATAGACGCCAGATTGTAATCGGTTGCGAGTTTAAGACTGTTAAGATAGCACCGGGTCAATAGCTCGCTGTCATGTGGCTTGCCGCTATAGACCGGTCCAACTGTGTGAATCACATACCTGGCAGGCAGTTTGTAGCCGCGGGTTATCCTTGCTTCACCTGTATGGCATCCGCCTATGGAACGGCACTCAGTCAGAAGCTCGGGACCGGCTGCTCTGTGAATTGCGCCGTCCACGCCGCCGCCGCCGAGAAGCGAGCTGTTTGCAGCGTTAACAATGACATCCACTTCAATCTGTGTAATATCTCCTTGTCTAATTTCAATGCTCGCAAGAATTTTTTTATCCATGATACTCCTCGCAGTTGTCAGCCCTTCTTTCTCAGAATTGTCATCATGATAATTGCAGCAGGCGCCATTATTATTCCGATTGCCTGGGCAACAGACAAAACTCCAAAAATAAGTTCCCCTCTGAAATCGCCGCGGAATATCTCAATAAAGGAACGGGTAACAGCATAAAGCAATATATACAGCCAGAAAAGCTGGCCATTGTATTTCTTGCGTCTGCGGAAGAACCAGAGAAAGACAAATATGGATAGATTGCTTATGGCATGATAGAGCTGTGTCGGATGAATGGAAATTCCGATCGGCGCCAGTGTGTCAGGATTTGTGAATGTTACAGCCCAGGGTAAATCACAGGCCTTGCCATAACAGCATCCAGCAGAAAAACAGCCCAGCCTGCCGAAAAATTGACCTAAAGGGAGTGAAAGGGCAGCTATATCCATTGTTCTCCACAGGGGCATTTTCTTTATTTTCAGGTAGCTAAGGCCAATAATCAGCGCTGCGATAAAACCCCCGTAAAAAACAAGCCCTCCGTTCCATATTCTGAAGGTTTCCAGAATATCTGAAAGAAATATCTCCGGATTTATAAAAATATAAAGCAGGCGTGAACCGACAATGGCGGCAATCAAAAGGTAAAAGGAAAGATCCATTATCCTTTCAGGATCCTCCCCCAGTCTCCTGGCCTCCCTTTTTGCAAGCAAAATTCCCGCGATAAAACCCATGGCAACAAAAAAACCGTAAGTATGGATGGAAAGGGGACCTAATTTTAAAAGCACTGGATGCATTACAGACCTCGTAAATCTGGGTCAACCGGAACTGATGTGGTAAAATGACCTTCATTTTGCCATTTATTCCTTGCTTTACAGATAGTTATGGCAAGATAAAAAAAGTTCTATTTTTTGCTCTTAATACCATTGTTAAAATATTGATATCTTAGCGATGGTTTGTATAACAGATTGATTTTATTAACCACATTGATTCCGGTTGACGGGGTTTAGGCATCACACCAGTTCCGGTTGAGCCGTAAATCTTTGCTAATTAAGGAGTGATTTATTGAACAATAAACTCCCCCGCCGTGCTCGCGCCCGTCGCGGCAGGGATTCCTTTTTAGTAGTTACAGTTCAAAGGTTCAAAGTTCAGGGTTCAGGGTTCAGGCCTGCCCTGGTGTGACTTTGCCTGGTTCCCATGCTCCAGCGTGGGAACCCATATGGTATGCATTCCCACGCTGGAGCATGGGAACGAGAAACCTCTGAACCGTTGAACCTTTGAACTGTGAACCTTTGAACTGTGAACCTTTGAACCCAGACCGACCAAATGTCCAATTTTTATCAGATGCGTTATGAATAAAGGGCTTGAAGACCAGATAAAAATTATTTTACCGAGGTCTGGTATTATTTATTTCGGCATTTTTTTAAAGAAAATATGAAATATAAAAATAGCTATTCCGATGGTGATTGCGCTGTCTGCGATATTAAAAGCAGGCCAGTGCAGGTTTCCTATATAAAAGTCAAGAAAATCAACAACCTTTCCAAAACGGAATCTATCGATCAGGTTGCCGACTGCGCCTCCAAAAATCAGCGCAAAGCCTGCGGCAAGCAATGAATGTGTCTTTGGAGTATTTTTATACAATAAAAAAATCACGCATATAGCCAGAGATGAAACAATAATAAAAAATACATATCGCACATCGGAACTCTGGTTTGCCAGGAGCCCGAAAGCGCCGCCTGCGTTTTGAATATGAGTGAGGCTGAAAAATCCCGGTATAACTTTTATGGAATGATAAAGCGGTATTTTGTTTAATATTATTGCCTTTGATATCTGGTCCAGAATTACAACCATACCTGTAATCACGACAAATTTTATATATTTAGCTTTATCTTCCACGTTGTTTAATATCTCAATCCGTAACCGCTCATGGTTAACAGATTACCACGCCGCGTAGTTGTTCAAAACATAAAAGCAAAAGGAGTATTGCCAGTTTGTTAAAACTGGAATGATATCCCGCAGCATCATCATTTATCGGGCGGGCCGCCCGCCTCGCCTGAGCGAAAGTCTTCAGGGATGCTGATCGCCTCATTTGGCCGAGAGCGATGGCGGGCGGGGTAAACCCGCCCCTACGGGTTACGTGCATCAATTTTCGTAGGGGCGGGTTTATCCCGCCCGAATAGACCTTATGTTTTCGGCTTTAACAAATTGATAATGCTCCCAAAGCAAAAGGTTCAGTTGTGTGAACAGTAAACGGTTACCTCAGTCCTTTTATATTTTCTTCGCACCGGTTGCAGATAGTCGGATGCTCCGGACTTGTTCCGACAGAAGTATCGTGTGCCCAGCACCGTTCGCACTTTTCACCGGTTGCCGGTTCAATCAAAATCGATAATCCCTCGATGTCGTTGCTTTCATATGCGCCTGTAAGGCTTTCTTCGTTGATCAAAGAAACCTGTGAAACAATAAAAATAGATTTTAAGTCTGCTGTATATGGATGAAGATCATTATATAAGTTTTTATTTGCTGATATTGTAACCAAAGCATCAAGCGGATGCCCTATAAGTTTTGAGGTTCTGGCTTGCTCCAGGGCCTTTGTCACCTCGCCCCGAACTTTAAGCAGGAGTCCCCATTTTTTGGCCAGTTCTTCATCTTTTAGTTCCTCGTTTACAACTGGCAAGGATGTTAGATGAATGCTTGTTTCTTTATCTTTCCTGTCAGGCATATATTGCCATATTTCTTCCGCTGTAAATGAAAGAATAGGGGCCATAAGCCTTGCAATAGAATCAATTATAATATGCAGGACGGTCTGGGCGCTTCTTCTTTGCGCGGATTCGGACGGGAATGTGTATAACCTGTCCTTTAAAATATCAAGATAAAAGGCTGAAAGATCGAGAGTGCAATAATTATAAAGCCTGTGGTAGATAACATGAAATTCAAAGTTTTCATAGGCTTTCATTGTTTGCTCGATTAATTCCTGAAGCCTGTGCAGAGCATATCTATCGATCTCCGGCATTAATTCATAGGAAACAGCATCATTTTCAGGATCAAAATCGTATAAATTACTGAGCATAAATCTGCTTGTGTTTCTGATCTTCTTATATGCATCGCTTAATTGTTTTAAAATACTTTCGGAAATGCGTATATCATCTTTGTAGTCGGATGCAGAAACCCAGAGACGGAGAATTTCCGCCCCATACTGGTTGATAATTTTTTCCGGGGCTATAACATTTCCGATAGACTTGGACATTTTTTTCCCTTTTGCATCAACGACAAATCCATGAGTTAAAACAGATTTGTATGGAGCTCTGCTTCTTGTACCTACAGCAGTTAATAAAGAGCTGTGAAACCATCCTCTGTGTTGATCGCTTCCTTCGAGATAAAGATCAGCAGGCCATTTTAAATCAGGACGCTGTTCAAGGACCGCGGCATGACTGACACCTGAATCAAACCATACATCCAGTATGTCGGTCTCTTTTATAAAAGTATCATTTCTGCATTTGCTGCACACAGCATTTTGCGGCAGAAGATCCTTTGCCTCTTTTTTAAACCATATATCCGCGCCGTACTCTTTAAACAGCGCATACACATGATCGATCACCTCCTGGTTGATGTATATTTCTCCACATTTATCACAGTATAGTATCGCTATGGGAACGCCCCATGCTCGCTGCCTTGATACACACCAGTCCGGCCGATTCTCGATCATGCCGTAGATCCTGTCTCTGCCCCAGCGCGGTATCCAGTTTACCTTGTCGATTTCTTCAAGCGCCTTTTTCCTCAGACCTGTACTGTCCATAGGAATAAACCACTGGGGCGTGGCGCGAAAAATAACCGGTTTCTTGCAGCGCCAGCAATGCGGATAAGAATGCTTTATTGTTTCATCCTGGATTAAAGCTCCGGTCTCCCTGAGCCTGACAACGATCTCTCTGTCGGCTTTAAATACGAATTGGCCATTGAAAAATTCGACCTCGTCAGTAAAACAGCCTCTGTCATCTACCGGAGAATAAACATCCAGTCCATAGGAAAGACCTGCCTCGTAATCTTCCTGTCCATGACCTGGAGCAGTATGAACGCAGCCTGTGCCTGCATCCAGTGTTACATGATCGCCGAGAATAATCAGAGATTCACGGTTATACAGAGGATGAAAACATCGCTTGCCTTCAAGCGTACCTGTCTCAATTTCAGCAAGAATGGAAAAGTCAGACAAACCAAAACTCTTCATGCAACCTTCGACAAGGTCTCTGGCCAGGATAAATACTTCCCCCTTTCCAGTGTCAACGGCAGCATAAATAAAATCAGGATGCAGAGCTACTGCCAGGTTTGCCGGAATAGTCCATGGAGTAGTAGTCCATATAATGACAAAAACCTTTTTGCCGGCCAAAACCGGAATTTCCAGACCAAGATTATCCTTTAACGGAAATTTAACAAATATGGACGGCGACGATTCATCCTTATATTCTATTTCAGCCTCGGCAAGCGCTGTCTTACAACTGCAGCACCAGTAGATAGGCTTTTTGCTCCTGAAAAGGCCTCCTTTAAGTGCGAACTTTCCGCATTCCCGAGCTATTGTGGCTTCATATCCATAGTTCATTGTCAAATAAGGGTTTTCCCACTCGCCCATGACTCCGAGCCGTTTGAACTCTTCCCGCTGAATATCAATATATTTTTCAGCATATGACCGGCACAGCTTTCGGAACTCGTCATGGGAAATTTCCTTTTTCTTTAAGCCGACCTCTTTGTCAACATTATGCTCAATAGGAAGTCCGTGGCAATCCCAGCCAGGCACATATACAGCATTAAAACCGGACATCTGCTTTGATCGTATTATAATATCCTTTAAAATCTTATTCAGAGCCGTGCCTATATGAATATTGCCGTTGGCATATGGAGGACCGTCGTGCAAAATAAAGGGTTTACGGCCTTTGGACTCAGTTCTGATCTTATCGTATAAACAGCTTTCTTCCCATGCAGCTAACTGCTCGGGCTCACGTTTAACAAGGCTTGCCTTCATAGGAAACTTTGTAACCGGAAGATTGAGCGTTTCTTTATAATCCATATTTTCTCCTAAATCGGACTTTTCAAATATCTTGCCTTCGGTAAATTGTTACGAATCGGGGAGATGATTTATGTACAAATCATTGGTATTTTTTACAAAAGTCTCGAAATCCTGCAGGCCTTCCCTGATATTTTTCAAAAAGAGCTGGTCCTTGACTCTCCAGTATTGATGTGCAAGCATATTTCGAAACTTGGCAAAAGGCAAGAGACGTTCGATTAATTCCGGTGACACTATTCTATATTCTTTAGCCTTCACAAAAGCTTCGGTATATCCCCGAACGGCAACACTATGTTTCTTGGCCAAAATATGTTGAAACAGGCTGCCTATAGCCTCAGCAATTACAATTGTTGTAATATTTAGCCTTATGCAACAAATTATCTGCAATCGAGCTTTAAGTGTGATTAAATTTAAAACAGGAAACTGTTTGAATGTATTAGAAATCGTTAAGAAAGAACCTGATACGATATCGTTATTTATAAAAAAATCGTCTTACTTGTCACAATTATTATTTTTATTATGGCTTGTTCTTTCTTTACGATTTCTTATACATCAGAAATTTACAAACTCAAAAAGTAACCTGCCAACAACCTGATGTGGCGGGCAGTTAAATTTAAAACGGCTGACTGTTTGAGCATGTTAGTGAGCGTTAAGAAATAACGACGACCAAATAAAAT
>JAYENE010000251.1:9597-13188 GCA_034721935.1 Thermodesulfobacteriota bacterium | reverse complement strand
GTTTTGCAACCTGTAATTTATTCCAGTTACACTCCTGCAAAATTTTCATAAGGAATCTTTTTTCATTTTCCTCAAAAGAGGTTATTCCTTCATTTTTTTCTGTTAACACTTCATGTAAGATGCGGGATGGCAGGAGTTCACGCTCAATTACTTCACCCTCTGATCGAAGGAAGGCATGTTGTATTGAATTTTCCAACTCCGTGACATTGCCCGGCCAGGAATAGTCCATTAATATTTCCATTGTATCGGATGTAACACCTCTAACATTTTTCCCTGTTTCTACATTCAGCGTTTCCAGGAAGTATTCTGTTAAAAGGGGGATATCATCTTTCCTTTGCCTTAAAGAAGGTAGATGTATATTGATCACATTAAGCATATAAGAAAATTCTTCATTAAAAGTTCCTCTTTCGACCTCTTTCCCAAGATCAGTATTAACGGCAGCAATGATTCTTACATCTATGTTTATAGTTTTTGTCCCTCCAAGCCTTTTTATTGATCCATCCCGCAAGAATTTCTGAAGTTTGATCTGGGTCAATGGAGACATCTTGTCAATCTCACACAAAAACACTGTCCCGCCATTATTTAGTTCCAGGCATCCTTTCTTTTGAGATACCGCCCCTTCAAAGGCGCCTATCTCGTGACCCAAAAGACCGCTTTCTACAATAAACTGCGGATAAGCCGAACAGTTATACACATCAAAAAGGCAATTTTTTCTTGCGCTGTTTAAATGAATAGATCGTGCCACCAATGCTTTTTCCGTGCCTTCTTCACCACAAATCAAAACCGTGGCATCAGTAGGAGCAAGATTTAATATCATATTATAGACCTGCTTCATTTTTGCAGACCGTTTATTGATGTCCTGTATTCTCAAATTTAATCCTTAAATGCCAATTAATCCTGCTCTTTTCCTGAAGGGAGTCCTCCCGTAGATATGTCTAAAAAGATCGAGACGATAACAGCCATGACGGCAATTCCTACGCCGGTCTCAATGCCAAGAATACCAAGCGATCTTGCATGCGCTGTTCCAACATGCAATATCTTGTCAAGCGCTCCATAATCCAGAAAATTCCCGCCAAGGATTATACACAACAACCCAATTCCTGCATATAAAAGGACTCCGAGACTGCACAAAATGGTGTTTACTTTCTCTGACATCATGCGCAATGTGTTGTCCAGCCCATAAGTTATTACCAATAGGACAAAACTTGCCCCTAAAATTACTCCTCCCTGGAACCCTCCTCCAGGACTGTAATGCCCGTGCGCAATAACATAAAGAGCATAAACCTGCATAAAGGGTATCAGCAGCCTGGAAAGGGTCTTTACAATAACGTCATCAGATTGCTTGGTCATGTTTACTGTGCGCTTGATTATCATATTTTTTAGCCTTGATTCTTAATAGGAATTAAGGGATTAAATCAATTAATTAAAATAGAGACAATTCCTTCAATTCCTAAATTCCTTCAATTCCTTCAATCCCTAAATCCCTAAATTGGTTCTTTACTTTAATGCTACAAACATAGGAGCCATATCGAGAACATCCTGGACATATACATGGTCGGCCTCCATGAAAATATGGGCAATCCTGTCCTCCATCTCGCCGGTCATAAGATCTTCCGCAACCTTTTTGCTCACAGCGTGTACATAATATACGCCGTCTTTAACATCTACTGTGATAGTCCCTGGAGTAAGAGTAATTGAATTGGCAAAAGTAACCATTGAGATGTCACTTTCCAGTTTTGATTTAAACTTAATTATTTTTGGATCTAACAACCTTCTCGGACCCAGAGCAAGATAGGCAACGTGAAAATTAGACATGACAATCTGGTATAAAAGCCATGGAATGTACGTAATAAATCTTTTTACTATTACACGCATATCTCCAGCCCTTGGATTAGCGAAAAGGAGATTATGCGATACCTGCGACACTAAGGCGCAACAAAGAATTCCGATGCTGATATGAAATAAATCATAGTGTCCTGACAAAAGCAGCCAGAAACCCATCAAAATAATAAATGCTGCAATAAATCTGGTAACTTGAGTTTTTGTTTGTTTTGCGCCCGTAAATATTGCCTCTATCCTTTTTCGATGTACGGCCTGAGTCTCAGATGTCAGCCTGGCAGCAATATCCAATATCTGCTTGGCTTTATCTCTTGCCTTGTCTAACATCTCAAAGGATTCATATGTGGCTTGAACCAGTATTGTTACTTCCATCCTGTTCCTCGTTCTATGTTTTTAAAAATACAATTAGCGAACCAGCAACACAGGTATCAACGCTTTTTCTATCACCCTGTATGCCGGCGTGCCTGAAAAAATATCTTTAAAATTCCGCCTGCGTGTTGCGCCCATAACTATCACGGTAGATTCGTATTCCTGGGCCGCGCGCAGGATCTCTTCGTCAGTCTTTCCAGCATACATGTGATATTCTGTTGAAATGCCAAGCTCCAGGAACATGCTGCGGATATCAATCATTTTTTTAATAAGCTGTTGGAGATCGCGCAGACTCAGTTTTTCAAATATTACATTTACAATTTCAAGTTCGCTTGTTAATTCTTTAAAATTAAGTACATATTGCAATGCCTTTTCATATGCCGGCGACCAATCTGCCGGCAACAAAACACGTTCAAACATTCCCTTTGAACTAAAATTCAATCCTTTTTCATCCTTATCAACAACAAGAAGAGGAATATTAGTCGACTTAATAATATCCTTTAAAAATGAACCGCCAAACATTTTTCGATTCTCTTTTTTGTTATAATGCAATATGATAAATGATATATTATTTTTTTGTATTGTGTTTAAAACACTTGTGGCAAGATTGCCGGGATCGATCCTGATGCTTGCATTTATCCCTAAATCACTTAATCTCTTTTTCCATGCCTCAAATACCTTAAGAGCTGCATCCTTTGACTTATTCCATTCACTTCCCTCTTCCTTGTCAACAGCGCAAAGGAGAACAATCTCTTGCAATCCAAGACTTTTGAGACCCGACAATCCATCCAGCACGCGAAAGGCAGGCTCACTTAAATTTGTAGCGTAAACAATTTTTTTTACGTCCATAACGTCCCTTATATCATAGCCACAAAGGTCAACAATAAAAACTCATTAATACACATATCACTTGCTTCAAGAATCTATACCGATCTTATCGACCATTAAAATGATACAAAAATTAGTTTTGTTCAAAAAATTAAAGCAATATTTATGCCTTTTTCGCTTATTATATATATCTAATTGGTTTTCTTGGTTTTTTTGAATATTTATCAAATCGTAAATAGAGAGCAATCAATAACCCGAACATAATATGTTCAATAATTGGACACATAATAGCTATATTTTAGGAACATATTTATATCTTTACATAATCTTGTGTGCAAATAATGGACACGTTTTACCATAATACCATACAGTAAAATTTTATGCATCTTTTTTGGTAACCGTTCACGGTTCACAGTTTACAGTTTACAGTTTTTTCTAATAGAATTATGCAATGATTGAAGCATTTGCCTGGTTCCCATGCTCCTGCGTGGAAACCCTTTGCCTGGTTCCCATGCTCCTGCGTGGCAACCCTTTGCCTGGTTCCCATGCTCCTGC
>JAYENE010000251.1:0-9497 GCA_034721935.1 Thermodesulfobacteriota bacterium | reverse complement strand
GTTTTTTCTAATAGAATTATGCAATGATTGAAGCATTTGCCTGGTTCCCATGCTCCTGCGTGGAAACCCTTTGCCTGGTTCCCATGCTCCTGCGTGGCAACCCTTTGCCTGGTTCCCATGCTCCTGCGTGGGAACCCTTTGCCTGGTTCCCATGCTCCTGCGTGGGAACCCTTGCAGTATGCATCCCTACGCAGGAGCATGGGAACGAGAAAGAAGATTCCCTGCGGCACAAGCTATGGGAAATGCGCTCGCTATTGTGGTTCAACTGTGAACCGATAACTGTAAACCGTGAACGGTTACCTTTATACAAAAAACTTGACAATCTGAACACCTTCTGATTATCTGTACAAAATTTTAAAGTGGAATTTATATAAGATATCTGCTGTATTACAAATATACTATATCAGTTTTAAACCGTAGTTTAGGAGGAAGTTTTATGAAATTTAAAAAGATGCTGTTTGTAACTGACTTTGATGAATTATGGCTTGACGCCCTTGAATCATTAATGGAACTCAGAAAGGCCGGTCTTAATCATGTGGTTTTTCTTCACGTAATAAAAAAAGAAGCTGTTACAATGCGCCGGGGAAAAGGCTATCTTAAAGATGAAGATGTCAGATTAAAACAAATGGCGGATGTTCGTTTTATTGAATGGGCGGAAAGCGTTTTTGAAAAAGGAATGGAGTGCGGCGCATACGTTGTTATTGGGGACCCTCTCCCCAAAATTCTCTCAACCGCTGAAACAGAAGGTATAAATCTGATAGTAACTGAAGCCCATAAAAGAACAAAATTAGAAAAACTGTTTGCAAGTTCAACTACAATGGAACTCCTCCGGCGGTCAAAAACTCCTGTTCTGGTTCATAAATATATGCTTCCTTCTGGAAAGGTAAACGATAAGCCTTTTGATGTTCCTCTAATTACAACCGACTGGTCATCTCCATCCGAAAGAGCGCTGGAACAAATTATTGAAATCAAAAATGCCCTCAAGAAAGTCGTGGTGGCACATGTAGTCAGCGATGATATTGTAAAAGGCAAATCCAAAGCCGATCTTCAAAAAATTCAAAAAGAAAATAAAAAAAGACTGGCAGATGTCTGCATTACTCTTGAAGATGAAGGAATAGAGGCAGAATACCATCTTTACATGGGACAAGTTGTTTCCCAGATTGAAACAGCAGCGCGTGAATATGGCGCAACAATGATTGTTATGGGTTCAACAGGAAAAGGGGCATGGCGGACACGCTGGCTGGGCAGCGTGTCTCAGAAATTAGCGGAGTCCTCAGAATTACCCACGCTGTTAATACCTTAAGAAATTGGTTGAGTAGTCGGATCATTTTAACCACTCGATCAATTAACTGCTCGACTACTCGACCAACTTTGGGGTTAGGCCAGAAATCTTTTTAATACAGCCTGCATCTCATCCGGCTCAACCGGCTTTTCAATATAGGCCTCGGGTTCCGGTATGGTTTCGCCTTCAGACTCGGCAAGAGCTTTCTGGGAACGGATAAAGGTTCTTTTAGCTATTCCAGAAAATATTACCACCGGAATATCGCTAAGTTCGGGATCTGTTTTCACTTCACGATACATCTTAATACCGCTCTCCTTTGGCATTAATATATCTAAGATTATCAAATCAGGTTTTTCTTTTCGCATCTTCTCAAGAGCTTCTTCCCCGTTTACCGCAACATCCGGCTTAAAACCGCTATCTTCCACAACAGTTGAACAAAATGTTCTGATATCAGCATCATCGTCAACAATTAGAACTCTTTTCCCCATAATCGTCCTCCTTTTACATCCCTCTCCCCCACCCTGACTTTTATACACACATGAGACAGGGATAATTAATACTTAGGGGCTTTGCCCCAAATTGAACTTATAAAATCCCAAATTTCAAACATTAAATTACAAACCTGCCCGACAGATAGCAGGCGGGTAAATCCCACGCGCAGCGCAGGCGCTTGCGCCGCGTGAATTTCAATATTCAATAACCAAAACATGTTTCCCTGGTTCCCATGCTCCTGCGTGGGAACCCCCATGCGGTTACCGTGCCACAAAAATGAAAAACATTGTAATACTTTAGCGTTATGCAACAAACCATCTGAAATCAAGCTTCGGGTGTGATCAGATTTAAAGCAGGAAACTGTTTGAAGGAATTAGAAATCGTTAAGAAAGAACCAGGTTTAAAATGCCGTTTTTGTCTAATTCTTTGGTTAAGTTACCACTATTTCTTTATAGTTATGGCAAGTTCTTTCTTTACGATTTCTTATTCGTGAGTTTTTCCTGGTTTAAATTTGATTATACCCGAAGCGCATTTATTTTCAAAAAGCTAAAGTGTTACAAAACATTTAATAAATTTCTAAAAATATTACAAGCAAAATTATTTTTTGTTTACCGGTTTATTTTTTGGAAGCCGGATAGTAAATTTTGTTCCCTTTCCTGGTTGCGAATCAACATTTATGGTTCCGCCATGTTCATCTATTATTTTTTGGGTGACCAGCAATCCAAGGCCAGTGCCTCGTGATCCTTTTGTGCTGAAAAATTCAGTAAAAATTCTGTCTCGAACCTCCTTATCCATGCCGCAGCCATTGTCAATAACTTCAAACACCACTTTGCCTTCTTCCTCCTGTCGAACATTTATTTGCACCTGCCAATCTTTTTCAGTATCAGGATCAAAGATACAAGCGTCAATCGCATTTGAAACCAAATTAAGAAGACTGCCGTGTATACCTTTTGGATCCAAATATACCTTGCCAATATCTTTGCCAGGGCCACATACTGTCTCAATATTATTTTCTTTTGCTTTTTCCTGCATTAGCTCGCAGACTTCATTTGCTATAATATTCGGATCATAATTTTCATATTCAGGCTCACGTTCTTTGGAATAGCTGAGAAGATCCAAAACAAGATCAGAAACCCTCTTAATATTTCTTTCCACCATGTCCCAGCCTGTTTTTAATTTACCTTCAAGATAGTCCTGGCCAGCTTCATCCGCGTCTTTATGCCCTTCATGAAACATCTTCCCAAAGGCTGAATTAACAATATAAACACCGCCTTTAAGCCCATTGAGAATATTCTTGATACCATGGGCGAGGCCAGCCACTGTCTGACCAACGGCCGCTAATCTTTCTGACTGAATCAATTCCTTTTGCAAACGTTTTATTTCTCTTAGGTCCTGAAAAAAACCAACGCTCCCTATAGTGGTATCAGATTCATAAAGTATTGCGCCTGAAAATCTTATTGGCACGGCTTCACCATTTTTCCCAACAACGGTAGTGTCTTTATCAACAATGACATCCTCTGTAATCTTCTTTTCGCCGGATAAAATATCAAAAATCTTTTGTCTTATCCCTTTTGGATAAAGGTCTTTAATAGTATTCAAACTTTTGGCTTCATCTTCGGTATATCCAAAAATCTTTTCTGCTGCCGGATTATATACTAAACTCTTTCCTTCTTTATCCGTAGCAATAATTCCATCTATAGATCGATGAATAAGTTTATCCTCAAATTCATATCGTCTCTTAATCTCCTCGGTGGCATCCTTTACCATATTCTCCAGGTTATGGGTATACTCCTTAAGCAGCCTTTTTGTTTTAAGCCGCTCCTCTGCCCTCTTTAAGGCAACTGCAAGAACCTGATCTCCCACCGGTTTGGTTATAAAATCGGAGGCGCCCAGTTGAAGAGATTTAATAGCCGCTTCCATATCCCCCTGACCGGTAAATACGATTACCTCTGTATCGGGATTAAGCTCTTTGACTAACTTTAAAACTTCAAACCCGTCAAGCCCGGGCATCATAATGTCGGTTATAACTATCGGAAAGGACCCTTTCTCAAACAGCTTGAGTCCCTGTTCACCGTTTTCAGCAGTTGTTACTCCATATCCATCACTTCTTAAAGATATGCTGAGTACTTTTCTAATGCCTTCTTCATCATCAATTAACAAAATATTTTTCATGTTATTACGTAAGCCCCAACATGTTTAGTGTCTGAACGAAAAGTATTTTTTCAATACTGGCAACAGCTTCACCTTATTTACCTATATGAAGTTTTGTGAAAAAGCTGTTAGCTCTTAGCTGTTAGCTGTTAGCTCTTAGCTAAAGGCTAACTGCTAACTGCCACGCGGCGCAAGCGCCTATGCTGTATGTAAAAATCCTCGATTTGAGAATAGGCAACTTCTCGATAAGTCTGGGTAACAGTCACTGGATTCCGGCTTTCGCCGGAATGACGATTGGGTGTGAGTACCTGTCATTCCGGAGAAAACCAGAATCCAGTGGATAGTCGCAACATATAATTTGCCCTGACTTTTTGAGAAGTTACGAGAATAGTATCCAACTGACTGTAATTTCAGGTGTTTTTTAATTTTCGTTCAGACACTATTTAGATATTTTAACCTAAATTACTTTGGTTGTGTCTCGGATTTTTCGGAAACAGCAGGAAAGCTGATTTCAAAAGTAGTCCCTTCGTCTATCTTGCTGCTAACATTAATTCTTCCCCCATAATCTTTAATAATTCTATAACTAACATACATGCCAAGCCCTGTACCTTTACCAACCTTCTTGGTGGTAAAAAACGGCTCGAATATCTTATCCCTGTTGCTGTCAGAAATTCCTGTGCCAGTATCGGATACTGTAACTACAACCCACCCATTTTTTAGAAATGATTTTATTGTCACAGATTTTTTAACCCCTGCGCCCATCTTTTCAACCTTTTCATCTATAGCATCCACCGCATTGACCATCAGGTTGATGAAAACCTGCTCCAGCCGGTTGTGATCAGCCATTACAGGAGGTAAGTTTTTGGGTAATTCAAGCTTAACATCTATTTGATGCAATCGTAGCCGCTGTCCCAATACTTTAAATACATCCCTGATTGGGTTATTAATATCTACCGGTGACCGGGCCGGGCCGGATACTCGAGAAAATGTTCGTAAATGATTAATAATTCCGGATGCCCTGACCACCTGGCTGTTTATTTCCTCAGACACGGTTTTTAATTCTTCGAGATCAATCTTCTCACCCCGCTTAATTATCTTTAATAGAAAATCGCCTCCAATCTTGATAACATTTAATGGCTGATTCAATTCATGGGCAATACCAAAGACCATGGTGCCTATGGTAGTCATTTTACCGGCCTGTACAAGCTGGGCTTCCGATGCCTTAAGCTTTTCCTCATAAGATATCAATTCATGAAGCATGTGTCGAAATGAGTCTTGGAGTCTAACTATTTGATCTCCTTTATGAGCCTGATAAACGGGACACTTCATACATTGATCTAATTTTTCCGGGAATTTACCTGACGGCTCGGCAAAGCATAATGTATCTGGCATATACCAGCATGGTATGCTATTATTTTTATAGGCTGGACAATTTGTTTTGTTACAGTTCAACAGCTCCCGGCACCATATAGATCGCTTTGGGAATTTTTCAAAAGCAGAGGCATATTTTCCGCAGCTAATTTCGTCGGCAATCCGAGTTAACTGGATAATAGGTCGAATGGTATATTTGTTGAGCCATAAAGTCAGAAAAAAGCCGACAATTACTATTGATGTAATAGCTCTAAGTATATTCTGGTTTCGCACCGAGGCAACTTTTTGCTGAATCGGCTCCCAGCTAAAACCAACCGACAACACCCCCAGGAGAGGTTTTTTATCCCCATGACACTTATAACAGGCCTTCTCATTATGAACAGGAATAGCATAACGTAATATCCTGGCATCTACATCATTATGACGGCGCATTTCCAGGCCATGGGCTGACTTGCCTGTCTTAAATACTTTCAGGGTAATATTAGACTTAGTCTTCCTCTTGATATCATAAGGCTCTTTTCCATTACGCTTAATAATACCGGTGTCATCACAAAGATGAACCAGATCCATATCCTCCAGAGTGCCCAGCCTCTCCAATATGGCCTGGACCTGGTCCATTTTGCCGTCAAGCATGGGATACTCTATGCTTTTCATAACAGTATCACTTACTTCCATAGCCGTTTTTTTGTGCTCTTCAGTATAACGACTAACCTGGGTAACCATATCAAAATAACTAAAAGTGCCCAGCACTATAAGCAGGATTATGCTCATGCCCAGTATTATCCTGATTTTTAAATTTCCTGATATAAATTTCTTTAAATTTACCCAACTAAACATAAAAAAATTTCCTCATAGAAAAAACTCTCAACATCATTTATTAACACAATTAATATTATATTTTTTCAGCTTCGCATACAACGTACTCCGGCTGATGTTTAACCTTTTTGCGACCTGCAATTTATTCCATTGATATTCTTCCAGCACTTTACTTAGAAATTTTCTTTCATTTTCCTGAAAAGAGCTTATCTTCTCCTTTTCGTCTGCAACAAGGCGTATATTGAGTGGAAGGCTCTGTTCGCTGATAAATTCATTCTTGGTAAGAATAAATGCATGTTCAATAATATTTTCCAATTCCCTTACATTACCTGACCAACTGTAATGCATCAATATGTCCATGACTTCGGAAGAAATTCCTTTTACTTTTTTATTCCCTCGTAAGTTCAGCTTTTTTAAAAAATGTTCAACCAGAAGAGATATATCATTTCGTCTCACCCGGAGGGGAGGAATATTTATCGGAATAACATTCAAACGGTAATATAAATCCTCACGAAAGGTACCCTTTTCCACCTCCTTGCTTAGATCTTTGTTTGTAGCTGCTATTATCCTGACATTCACTCCAATGGTTACCGTCCCTCCCAGTCTCTCAAATTTTTGAAACTGAAGAAATCTGAGGAGCTTAACCTGTGACATCAATGGAATTTCTCCAATTTCATCCAAAAAAAGGGTTCCCTTGTCTGCTAATTCAAACCGCCCTGTCCTCTTAAGCGTGGCGCCTGTAAAGGCCCCCTTCTCATGACCAAACAGCTCGCTTTCAAGTAATGTCTGTGGATAGGCAGAACAATTCACAACAACAAAAGGTTTGTCTTTTCGATGGCTATGCAAATGAATAGCCCTTGCGACAAGCTCTTTCCCGGATCCGCTTTCACCCTGAATCAACACAGTTGCGTCAGTAGGAGCTATATCTAAAATCAAATTGTAAATCTGACGCATCTTATGATCCTTTCCGATAATACCCCCAAAGCCTGAAAACATTTCGACCTTATCATCTAATCCCTTCAGCCTTTCCTCATTCAGCGCTATTCTTCTGATATCAGAGGCAACCTGCGAAAGCATAAGATAAAAGAAGCGTAAATCATCTCCTGAAAAAACATTAGCCTCAGATGCAAGCAAAATCACTCCGCCGGCAATATCATCATTTCTATTTATCGGAACAACAGATAAAGACTTATAATTTTCAAAGTTTTTTAACCAGCTATAGCCCATAGCGCTCAGTTCGGCGATCTCCATTGGATAACGCATCGAATTAATTGCAGATTTAATCTCTTCTTTATCCTCTATCTGCAAGCATCTATAACCATCAATCTTAATGAACTCGTCTTTTACTTTGTTAAAAACAAGGGGGATTGCCTCTTCAAACGAAAATATATTTTTGATTCGTTCGATGATAAGATCAAAGGCTTCGACAAGATATTTCTTTTCACTGAGGTTATATCTAATATCGCAAAGGGCTTTCATTCCCTTGAGCGATTTTTCAAGCGCTGCTGTCTT
Source organism: Thermodesulfobacteriota bacterium (assembly GCA_034721935.1). Taxonomy (GTDB): domain Bacteria; phylum Desulfobacterota; class Desulfobacteria; order Desulfobacterales; family ETH-SRB1; genus Desulfaltia. Next base: position 1,873 of record JAYENE010000251.1, on the reverse strand, counting down.
TTCCTTTACCGCCTTTTCAAGATTAAAGGTATAATGTTTAAGCGCTTGTTTAACCTTCAACTTTGCTTCAGCACGCCGAAGCGCCTTGCAAAGGACATCATTATTAATAGGTTTAGAAATAAAATCAGATGCTTCGAGCTGTATTGATTTAACAGCCTGTTCCATATCTCCGTGCCCGGTTATTATAATAACCTCAGCATCCGGATTTATCTTTTTTATCCTTGTTAATACATCAATTCCGTCCATGCCCGGCATTTGAATATCTGTTAAGACAATAGAAGGATTTTCCAGTTCAAACAGTTCGATACCGCTTTGTCCATTATCAGCCGTTATAACATCATACCCCTCATTCCTGAGAGATATACTTAATAATTTCTTAATGCCTTCCTCATCATCTATAAGCAATAGTTTCAGCACGGCAATCTTCCTAATTGAGGTGTTAGCAATCCGATTCCAAAATTGTTTGTTTGATTAAATTTGCAAAACAGTATATATTTTTTGTAACCGTTCACAGGTTCACGGTTCAGAGGTTCAGGGTTATTTTTCTTGAAGCGCAGGGCTAACTGTTATGCATGTTAGCAATTAGCTCTCTGTAGGGGCGGGTTTGAAACCCGCCCCTACAGTTATGCATGTTAGCAGCTCTCTGTAGGGGCGGGTTTGAAACCCGCCCCTACTACTACTGTTATGCATGTTAGCAGTTAGCCCTGCCAAAGTACTCTGGCGGACTAACTGCTTTAATCAAACAGTTACCACATTCAGCTAAGAGCTAATGGCTTTATCCTGAACCTTTGAACCTTGAACCTCTGAACCCGTGAACGGTTACTATTGTTTAAAGTAAAACACACCTTTTGAAATATCTTATTTGCCCTTTTTCATAGGATATTATCAGGCAAATTGTCAACAGAATTAGCAGTTACACATATATCCGCAGGAAGCAAGGTCTGCGTCTGAGCTAAACATACTCTTTTTCGTTGATGTTTGTTATTTTTTTAATAACTTTATTTGACGGTTTTGGAGATAAATATGCGTAAAAAAAATAATGCAACCCCTATGGCCTCGTGCCTGCTTGGAGCGCATTTTTCAATTGCAAAGGGCCTGCATAACGCCCTGTATAAGGCAAAATCCTTAAACTGTACTGCCCTTCAGATATTTACGAAATCTGTAAGCACCTGGAAGGAACGGATACTTACAGAAGCCGAAATTAATCTTTTTTTAGAGGCAAAAACAAAGACTGGTATAACTTCAATTGCCTCCCACTCATCATATTTAATAAATTTAGCTGGTTATGAGAACAAGAAGCGTGATATGTCATGCAGCGCTCTAAAACAGGAACTTATCAGATCTTCAATGTTAGGCATTCCCTTTGTCGTGCTTCACCCTGGTTCTCATATGGGAAAAGGAGAAAAAGAGGGAATCAATAGAATAGCTGAAAGCATAAATGGCATATTTGCCAAAACACCTGATATACACCCGCGCCTCCTGCTTGAAACCGTTGCGGGCCAGGGTTCAAACATCGGGCATACCTTTGAACAACTTGCCTTAATATTAGATCTAATAGAAAATAAAGAAAAAATGGGCATCTGCCTTGACACATGCCATATCTTTGCAGCCGGCTATGACATCAGGAATATCAAATCATACAGAAAAACAATAAAGCTTTTCGATAAGATAATAGGTATTAACAATCTATATTTTATGCATTTAAATGACTCAAAAAAGGATCTGGGCACAAGGATTGATCGGCATGAACATATTGGGCAGGGATTTATCGGCTTAAAAGCATTTGAATGTTTTATGAACGACAAAAGATTTAAAAATATTCCAAAGATTATTGAAACCCCGAAAGAAAACGCAACTTGCGATGATGATAAAA
>JAYENE010000250.1:0-3201 GCA_034721935.1 Thermodesulfobacteriota bacterium | reverse complement strand
GTAATATTATGAGCACAAGAGAACATAAAAAAAAGGCCCCAAAGAGTGTAAAGGTAGGTATAATATCGGTTTCAACCACCCGAACAATTGTGGATGATAAAAGCGGCCTTTGGATAAGCAAGCGGGCCAAAAAGGAGGGACACGAGGTAGTGTTTCACAGCGTTATTTTGGATGACACCAAAACAATAGCGCAGACCGTCATTGAGGTTATGAGCGATTGTAAGCCCAATGTTATTTTGCTTACAGGCGGCACAGGCATAAGCAGTAAAGATGTTACCATTGAAGCTGTGCATCCAATGTTTGACAAGGAGCTTACGGCATTCGGTCCTCTTTTTGCCCAGCTCAGCTTCGAACAGATAGATTCGGCCGCCCTTTTATCCCGCGCTGTTGCCGGTGTTGTTAAAGGAACCATTATGTTTTGTATGCCGGGAAGCCTCAAAGCATGTAAACTCGCCTGCAAAGCCCTTATTTTCCCTGAATTAGGGCATCTTGTCAAACATGTCTATGAAGATCTGCCAATGGCTGAAGATGAAGTGGTTTTATAAAAAAGGGCTTCATCTGTGCGCCCCCGTTTAAGACATCCGTTAGCATAGATTGCGCATTTTTCCTTCAAGGTTTTTATGGCCGCCCTGTATTGCTTCTCTGAAAGCAGGCTGCTTGCAATTATTTTGTTTAGCGCCTTAATCCGGTATTTGTCCAGCGCAGGCAATCTTGAAAGTTGATCACTATGTCCGCCGCGCTTTATGATAAGAGGAGTATCTATAAGGTATACAGGATAGCCGCAGCTTATCCTGAGCCATAGGTCATAATCTTCGCATGCGGGCAGGTCTTCATCAAACAGGCCGACCTTGTCAAAGAGCTCGCGCTTTATCATTACCGCAGAAGGGCTCACCATGCACAGATTTAAGGAATGTTCAAAAATCATTCCTGACAACTTCTTGTGTCGCGTTTTTGGATTGACCCTTACATTGTTTCTAATCCATATCTCATCAGTCTGGCAAATCAGGGCGTCATGATTTTTATTAAAAAAATCAACCTGTGTTGACAGCTTGTTCGCCATCCAGAGGTCGTCTGAGTCAAGAAAGGCGATAAACCGGCCGGACGACAGGGCAATCCCCCTGTTTCTTGATGCGCTGACCCCCCTGTTATTCTGGTTGAACGCCATAATATCATCCTTGTATGAATTCAGGATGTCCGGGGTGTTGTCGGTTGAACCGTCATCTATAACAATCAGTTCAAAATCTTTGAAATTTTGGGCCAGGACCGAATCAACGGCCTCTTTAAGTATCCAGCCACGGTTGAAAGTCGGGATGATTACACTTACAAGTGGATTTTCTCTTTTTTTGTTCATTTACAAAATCCATATCATAGGCTACAAAAACTTAGCGGATTCGCTTCGCTTAATCCACCCTGCAATCTTTTCCATCTATTAAATCGTAGGGTGGATTAAAGGAGCGTAAGCAACGAATCCACCAAAGCAACTTTTTACGAGTTCATCAAGTATAATACCAGGAACTTTTTGAACCGATTATGCTCAACCCAACATACAAAAATTAACCGTGAACTGTGAATCTTGAATCTGGGAGTATTACCAGTTTGTTAAAATTGGAATGATATCCCAGAGCATCGTCATTTATCGGGCGGGGTAAACCCGCCCCTACGGGTTACGTGCATCAAATTTCGTAGGAGCGGGTTTATCCCGCCCGAATAGAGTTTATGTTTTCGGCTTTAACAAATTGGTAATGCTCCCCTGAACCATTACAATTATCATTTATGCTTTATTAATACCAGGAACTTTTTGAACCGCAAAGGCAATTGCAGGAAATTTATTAAATGCATAACATAAAAGAGCTTACATTGCTTATGAAGGAGCTTGAAGACCAGCTCTCAATCTGCACGCGTTGCGGGATGTGTCAGGCAGTATGCCCGCTCTTTGCGGAAACAGGCCGTGAAGCCGATGTGGCTCGCGGAAAACTGGCGCTTCTTGACGGGCTTGCTCATGAAATGTTCAAAGATCCAGAAGGTGTTTACAAGCGCCTGAGCCGCTGCCTTCTTTGCGGCTCCTGTGAGGAAATTTGCCCCAGCCAGGTAAGTATCCTGGAAATCTTCTTTAAAGCCCGTGTGATCATTACATCCTTTATGGGCCTCTCTTCAGCGCAAAAGCTGATATTAAGAGGTGTGCTGGCCCATCCTGAAACCTTTAACCGTTTTTTAGAATGGTCTATATGGGTTCAGAAACTTTTTAATAAACCGGCAGACAAACTTCTTGGGACCTCTTGCGCAAGGTTTATCTCGCCTTTACTAAGAAATCGTCACTTTATGCCCCTCGCAGACAAACCGTTTCACAGATTACTGCCGGTTCAGCGCAGAGGACCAGGCCGTTCAGGCATTGAGGTGGGATTTTTTGTCGGTTGCCTTACAGACAAGATCGTTCCAGGAGTTGCTCAGGCTGTTTGCGATGTTCTGGATTATCATGGCGTGGGCATCTTTATACCAAAAGGTCAAGGTTGCTGCGGCCTTCCGGCCCTGACTTCAGGTGACGCAGATACTTTTAAGCGCCTGGTTAGCTTAAATCTTGAAATATTTGAGAAACAAGAGTTTGATTATCTAATTACACCGTGCGCTACCTGCGCTTATACGATAAAAAAGCTATGGCCCATGATGTTTCGTAAAAACAGATCCGATCTCAAGGACAGGGTTGAAAAGATGGCGGATAAAACCATGGATATTAGTCAATTTCTTGTGTCAAATGTCGGCATTAAAACCAGAGAGATTAACAGTGATCAACCTGTTATTGTAACCTATCACGATCCATGCCACCTTTCAAAATCTCTTGGAGTGCGGGCCGAGCCCAGGGCGCTCATTAAGGCCAATCCTCGATACTGTTTGCGAGAGATGCCCGAAGCAGACAGGTGTTGCGGGTTTGGCGGGACCTTTAATTTGCAGTGCTATGCTATCTCATCTCAAATCGGAAAACGTAAATTAACAAACATCTTAAGCACCGGATGTTCGATGGTCGCCACCGGATGCCCTGCCTGCATGATTCAGATTTCAGACATGCTTTCCATGTCCCAAAGCAAAGTCGTTGTTAAACATCCTGTAGAAATCTATGCTGAGACACTGAATTATATTTGATCTTATCGTTACTCTACCCATTTTCTGATGCAGAATATAGTGGAACACAATAGATTTATTGATTTT
>JAYENE010000249.1:0-3220 GCA_034721935.1 Thermodesulfobacteriota bacterium | reverse complement strand
AAGTAGTTGACACTTTTATTGGAGCTAAAAACTGTAAATTGTAGAAGAGGCTTCCAGCCTCTTGAATCAGCGGCAGGATGCCGCTGCCACTTTTCAGTCAAGTGTAAACTGCAAAATGAAGGATGCCCACTTTTTAATATTTTGACGGTAAAAACATATTCCTGGAGAGGTAAAAAATCATGCAATCTCAAGTTACGCTTACAACTCTTTATAACATGAAGAAAAAAGGTGAGAAAATTGTCGCTCTAACAGCCTATGACTACCCGTTTGGAAAAATTGTTGACGAATCCGGAATACATATGATCCTTGTGGGGGATTCGCTGGGCATGGTAGTCCAGGGAGAATCGAGCACCCTGCCTGTTACAATGGACCAAATGATATATCACACCAGGATTGTGTCCAGAGCCGCAAAATTCGCTATCATCGTCGGTGATATGCCGTTTATGTCTTACCAGACAAGCATTAAACAGGCAGTTGCAAATGCAGGACGCTTTGTCAAAGAAGCCGGCGCTGCTGCTGTAAAGCTGGAAGGAGGAGCAAGGGTCAGCGAGACAATCCAGGCAATTTCAGGCGCTGGAATCCCTGTGCAGGCCCATATCGGCCTTACTCCGCAATCTGTTCACAAGATGGGAGGCTACAAGGTCCAACGCAATGAAGAACAGCTCATGGCTGATGCTTTTGAAGTTGAATCAGCCGGGGCGTTTTCGGTTGTTTTAGAAGGCATTCCATCAACTATTTCCAAAAAAATCACCAAAGCCTTAACCGTTCCGACAATAGGAATCGGAGCAGGCCCCCATTGTGACGGGCAGATACTTGTTCTATATGACCTTCTGGGATTAAACCAAGGGCATATCCCAAAATTTGTCAAGCAATATGCTGCCATCGGAGATACAGCCGGAACCGCAATAAAACAATACATAAAGGAGGTTCAGGCAGGTAAATTCCCGGCTGAAAAACATTGTTATTAGTACCTAAAATGAGCGATTAGCCCCGCGAATCCGCGGGTCAAACTATATCAAAATATTATGTTAAATACTTAAATTAAGCGATTAGCTTTTAGCGATTAGCTATTAGTTTAATGATTACAAGATGTTTTACTATTACAAACTTTCATCCATTGGGTGTTATTTCTAATTAGTGTCTGTCCGAAAACTCAAAACACCTGAAATTATAGTCAGTTAGATGCTATTCTCAAATCGAGGATTTTTAGCCCCGGGGATTCGCGGGGCTAACAGCTAACAGCTTTTTTATAAATCTTCGCATAGGTAAATAAGCTGAACCTATTGCAAGTATTGAAAAAAATACTTTTCGGACAGGCACTAATTAAGGTAATGCCCTGATTTTTCAAAGCTAAACGCTAATGGCTAACAGCTAATCGCTCAACTTAGGTAGTATTTAAATTTTTAAAAGCTCTCATTTTTGATTTATATTATGGAACTTTCTATTGCCATAGTCGGTTGTGGTAAGGTCGGAACAGCGCTTGGGAAATTCCTGACAAAAGCCGGTTACAATATAGCCGGTCTTGCAAGTAAAAGCCTGTCCTCCGCCAAAAGAGCTGCGGATATTATTAAAACAAACAATATCAGCGATGTTCCATGGGAAATAACAGAAAAAGCAAATATCGTTTTTTTAACAACGCCTGATAATGCTATAGCCGATACATGCGATAACATTTCCATCCATCATGGCTTCCGTAAAAACGCCGTAGTATTACACTGCAGCGGAACGCTTCCATCGACTATTTTATCATCTGCAAAAAAATGCAACGCGTTTATCGGCTCAATGCATCCTCTCCAGAGTTTTGCTTCAATAGTACCTGCCGATAACCCCTTTAAAGACATAATAATATCGGTTGAAGGTGAAAAAGATGCGGTAAATAAGGCAAGAAAGATCGCCACAGACCTTGGAGCCGAGTGCTTGACAATAAAAGCAGAAGCAAAAACACTTTATCATGCTTCGGCTGTAGTTGCATCAAATTATCTTGTAACCGTGCTTGATCTTTCTTTCAGGCTGATTAAGGCAGCAGGAATAACCGACAAGGATGCATTTAAGGCATTAAACCCGCTGATACAAGGAACCCTTTCCAATATTGAAAAAGCCGGAATGGTAAATGGGCTGACCGGCCCTATTGTTAGGGGAGATGTTGAAACTTTAAAAAAGCATATTGAGGAAATAGGGTCGATCACGCCAGATCTTCTTAACCTTTACAAAACTCTGGGCTTTCATACAATAGATATAGCAATGGCCGGTGGCAGTCTTTCAAAATCATCAGCTCAAAAGCTGAAAAAGATTTTTACCGACTGATTCCTGATAAAAAAGCCGCTAAGATTACCTCTTTCAGACCGATCCTTTTCAGCTACTTGGGATGTAACATCTCAATAAGTTCGGGTATCAGGCATTGCGAGCGACCTGTTCGCCTCGTCCTTCGGCAGGACGGCGGGAACAAAGCAATCTCCTTGACAGCGCTTAAGATTGCTTCGTCGCTAACGCTCCTTGCAATGACAAAAAATCACAATTTTTAGACTGAAGTTCCTGTAGTTTTTAACCGAGAAAAAACCAAAACCATTTGTATTTACTTGTTGTTAGGAGGTTGAAAGTGTTTTTTAGGGTGTAAACATGTAGCCATGTAATAGTGCATTTAATGCTTGAGATACAGTCAAATATATGCATTAATGGTAGCCATGCATGTTGAGATAGTTCCAAATCGCAATTCAAAGCCTGCCATTCTTCTTCGAGAGTCTTATCGAGATGGAAAGAAAGTTCGAAAACGTACACTTGGAAATATATCAAAACTTCCCATGGAACAGGTTGATGCAATCAGGCGCATCCTCAAGGGCGAAAAACTCATTTCCCCTGAAGACGTCTTCGAAATTATTGAAGACGGTTCTCCTGCTCACGGCCATGTGGATGCTGTTTTGACTGCGATGAAGCGATTGGGATTTTCAAAACTTTTATCTTCGAGGGGTTGTCGTCAACGTGACATTGTTATGGCCATGGTTGCTGCTCGAATTCTTTCTCCAAAATCTAAAATCGCAACCACTCTATGGTGGAAAGATACCACGTTGCCTGAGATGCTTGGAGTTGGCGACGCCGATGAAGACGACTTATACGACGCCATGGATTGGCTGTTCGACCACCAGGATACCATCGAGAAAAAGCTTGCCAATCGTCATTTGGAAAGCGGAGGCATGGCGCTTTACGACTTGTCGTCGAGCTATTT
>JAYENE010000248.1:0-13257 GCA_034721935.1 Thermodesulfobacteriota bacterium | reverse complement strand
TAAAAAGCTTGCTAAAGCCGACATTATCCGACTCATAGAAAATTTTATTTGATCGTCGTTATTTCTTAACGCTCACTAACATGCTCAAACAGTCAGCCGTTTTAAATTTAACTGCCCGCCACATCAGATTGTTGACAGGTTACTTTTTGAGTTTGTAAATTTCTGATTAAAGGGTTTATCAACGCTGATGGCTCCAATCACCTTGCTTCCATTCATTACCGGCACACATATAAAGGAAAATTCCCGATCCTTTATGCTTTTTCTGGAGGCCGTGCGATTAAGGAACAGAGGCTCCTCACCTATTTTCGGAATCGCAACCGCCTGGCCGGTCTGAATTACTCTGTCGGTAATTCCTTCGCCCAGCTTGTATTTTACCCTTTTAATAGCGCTTTTGGAGAGATCGTGTGCCACCTCTATAAAAATTTCATTCCGCAGGGGGTTTAATATCGTAATTGTGCCCCGCACCATCTCCATTGAACTGGACAGTATATCTAAAACATCATACAGGCTCTTTCAAAGATCAAGGCGCTTGTTTAAAGCCTTGCTGATTTCATAAAGCAGGGTAACTTCTTCTATACGTTTCATATTAACCTGGATATTTTATAGATGGATTTAGGGATTTTAGGGATTTAGGGATTAAAGGATAAAATCAATAAATTAAAATAGATAGAATTCCTTCAATTCCTAAATTCCTAAATTCCTAAATTCCTAAATTCTTTAATTCCTAAATTCTTTAATTCTTTAATTCCTAAATTAGACCAGTGTCTAATTTTATTAATATCGATATTGATAACCTGTGTCAAATTATTAAACAGCAATTCTCGGTAAAGGGAGTCGGCAGACACCTGAATGAAAACCCCTATTTTTTATTAATTACAGACCTCGGAAATTGGCATCGAAATTGTGCTGTTTTTTTGGACATTTCGTTCAATTTTTTCGATAAATTGCAACAAACTAAAACAACATATTCTTTAAAACCAAGCTGTTACAAAAATAAATACCTGATGCGAACGTCCAATTTATCAAGCTAAGTATAGATTCAGGTGTGTTATCAATATGTTATAAGGAATATATCATTTTGAGTTTCCGAGGTCTGAATTAATAACATAATTGTATTATATATCATCTGTTATAACATTATTGTAATTTATTTATTTTTTGAATATGTTGCTGCTTTCGTCAAATAATCAACGATTAAGGGCTCGGCAAAAAATAACTTCACATTTCAGGCGCCGATGCATCCCGCCTGACTGCGTTGCGAAAATTCTGAATATGCTTGATATTCATGCTTTTTCGCGCCTTGTCAGCCGAGCGCCTCAACACCTGAAATTGAGAACTTATTCTTTGCCGAACCCTAAGAACCCAGTGCAGGAGAAAAGAATGGAAAAAAGCTTAGACGAAATAAGAGAGTTCATGGAAGATCAAGTCCCTTTCAACAGGCACCTCGGAGTCATAGTCGATGAACTGAGACGGGGGTTTGCAAAGTTTTCAATTCCTTTTCGCAACGAATTCATCGGAGATAAACGCCGTCCTGCCCTTCATGGGGGCGTCATTTCTGCGCTCATTGATACATGCGGCGGTGCGGCCGTATGGACACATTTTACCAAAGAAGACAGAATCTCAACGGTTGATATAAGGGTGGACTACTTGAGGCCTGGCCCAAATGACGGCATTATTGCAGAATCTGAGGTCAAGCGGGTAGGCAATCGTGTAGGGGTTGTCCACACACGGGTCTATAGTGCAAAGGACAAAGACACGATTATTGCCGAAGGCCGGGCCGTTTATAATATCAGACGGGTGCAGTCATAACATCGCGTGTCCATCATTTCACAGGCAATATGAAAATGAACATCTTGAACATTCTATTTTCCTTTAGCGTCTTTTCCATTTTAGGATGGATTCTGGAGGTTGTTTATCGTTCTGTGCGTGACAGGCGCTTTGTCAAGCCTGGTCTTTTGAAAGGTCATTATCTTATCCTTTACGGCGCAGGCACTCTGGTACTTATAGGGTGTGTTTCGCTGGTCCATGAATCTAATTTTCTTGTCAGGGTTTTTGTCTATTTTGCGGCCACAACAGGCTTTGAGCTGATCTCAGGTTTTAATGCGCAATATTTTTTTCATACCAGGCTGTGGAATTATTCGGATCAGCCCTTTCAGTACAAAGGTCATATATGTTTAAAATTTTCCATTTACTGGATACTGCTTGCATTTGCTTTTGAATATCTTTTACTGCCTCCATATCAAAGCCTGTTCAATTGGCTTCCGCATGGCATTAAAACCCTTTTTGCAGGGCTAATTGTTTCAATGATACTTATTGATCTTGCAGTATTATCCGTGAGGCAATTTCTGTTTGCAAATAAATGGACAAAAAAAGAAGAGTCTGCGATTGAGACTGAGTTCTTAGAGGCAGCGGCCCCATTGCTTGACAATCCAACCGTAAAAGCCCTGTCGCAATACAACCACCACAGAGGCAAGACCAGGCTGGATCATGTAAAGGAAGTGGCCTGGCTTAGTTTTCTCTGGGGGGGAAACGGCTTTCCCTGGATTGCAGGGCAATAGTGCGTGGAGCTTTGCTGCACGATCTCTTTTTTTACGACTGGCTGCGCGAAGGGCCAAGACTTCATAGGTTCAGGCATCACAACATAGCCTTGAAAAATGCGCGCAAAATAACATCTCTTTCCAGAAAAGAAGAAGACATTATCAAAAAAACACATGTGGCCGCTTACAATCATACCGCCGCGTTACCCGGAATCCTTTGTCGTTTCGTTTGTGGATACATTTTGTTCCGTACGGGATTATATGGGAAGCTCAAAGGGGAAAGATAGAAGCTTAAAGCTCAAAGATAAAGAACAAATTAAAAGATGAACGTCCAACCACGCCAAGGCGTGGTCGCTTCGCTATTTAACTTATTTTAAAATCAAAGAAAGAAAACATAATTTCCTGTACAAAAATAAAAGGGGAAAGTTCAGTAACTTCTCAATAACCTCTGGCAATATTCGGAAATACAGCCGTAGCCGTAGGGGCGGGTTTATCCCGCCCGAATCGACTCGGCAGGCGGCGTAAAGCCGCCCCTACAAAAGATTTGTCATCGGTCATTACCGGCCTAATAACGGCAATCCTATCGAGGCTGTAAAAAACGCATTGTCTGAATTTGCAAAAAAATTAAAACTCCTGTTTGATCGTCAAATGGAACCTGAACGCGATCCGATCCTTACCTTTGGGATCCCGCGCTGTTTGAATATATATGAAAACTTTCCTTATGTAGTGAAAAGCGCAATCAACCCGGAAGGAAAATACAAAATACCTTTTGATAATCCGGCTGTCAGCTTTCGGGACAATGAGCTGTTAGAAAAGCAGCTTTACATTTTTTTCAGGCAATTTGGCATTGACTACCGGACTGTTGCAAAGGGCCTGAAGCTGGGATTAGCCGCTCAAACGAAATTCAAGAAAAACTTAATGACAACGGCTGCCTCTCTGATAAATGAGGCTAAAAACAAAGGCCGGCTAATCCTTGTCTGGGCAGGTCGGCCTTATCATATAGACCCGCTTATCAACCACGGCATTCCGGAACTCTTAACCTCTATGGGGGTCGATGTTATAACCGAAGACACTGTTCCGGTGGATAAAAATCAGTCTCTTGCTGATGTTGACGTTCTTACTCAGTGGGCATACACCAACAGACTTTATGCCGCGGCCGGCTGGGTGGGCAAAAATAACCATAGCGAACTGATTCACCTTATTTCTTTCGGCTGTGGCCTTGATGCTGTGTCTGCCGATGAAGTAAGAGATATCCTCAAGGGGTATGGAAAAAAGCAAGTAATTTTATACGAAGATAATTACGTAATGCCAACATCAAAATTAAGGAGGTATAAATCATGTCAGAAAATCAGATGAAAGATCGTATTGTAGAAGAGTTGAAGAAGGCTAAAGAGGCAGGGCAGATCACCATGGAAAAGGTGAGTAAAATTGTAAGGGATGCGGTATCTGCAGACGTGGCTGAAACCAGGGAACGTATTGAGGATATACGCCCTGTTGTCAAAAATGCTGTAACTGCTGCGGTGGAAGGCTTAAAGGAAACCGAAGCAGATGTAAAAGAAACTGTAGAAGGCGCTGTAGAAGGCGCAATCGCCGGCGTTCGCAGCCGCGGAGATCAGGCAGTGGAGGCAACCAGGGATGAACTTCGGAAACTCGAAAAACGGCTCGAAGATGAAAAGACAGAGTTGGCGCAAGGTCTCAGAAAAGGCATGGAAGGGGCAAAAGAGGCAGGCGCTGCATTGCCGGAAGATGTCAAAGAGAGGGTTGAATCCGCTGTATCCGACATCAAACTGAAAAGTACAGAGCTGTTAGGTCTGACCAGTCAGACTGTTAAAGAAGCGGTCAAACAGGCCATCGAGTCTGGCAAAGATGTGAAAGAGACCGTAGTTCATATTACCAGAGATGCTACAGAAAAGGCCGTGAAGGAAGACCGGTTCAGCGCTGACAGAGTTAAGGAAATTGCCGAGGAGGTCATGTCCGGCGCAGTGAAAGCTGCCGAGGAGGCGGGCAAAGAAATTAAAGATGTCGCCGGTGGCGCCTTCGAAGGCACTCAAAAAGGGATCGCATCAGCAGTAGAATCTGTTGGTGATAAAACAAAGGCATTTGTCCGCGAGGACCTTGCCAGGACAAAGGAAGACCTTGAGGCAATCGAGGGTCTTTTCATAGAGACTACCCGCAAAGTAGCCCAACGTTCGGGAGATGTGGCAAAGGATGTATTAAATGATCTTGCCAGTCAGACTAAAAAAACAACCTCTGTCTTGAGGGAAAAGGCTCGCCATGCTGCGGAAAAAGCCGCTGCAAGCCTGAAACAAGCAGGGAAGGGTGCAGCAAAAGCAACCACGGAAGCTGTCGGCAAAGCGGCACATGTTATGGCCGAAGAGGCAAAGGAACTCGGAAAAAGGTCTGTGTCTGTAGCAAAGGGAGCGATCTCAGGGCTGTGGAAAGGGGCAAAAGAGGCCCTCAAAAAAGAGAAGGAGGAGAAATAATGATGAAAAAGTCGATTCTAATTACACTATTAGCGTTTGGGCTGGTCGTTGTTTTCTCTGCGTCCACGGTTTTTGCTGCGGAGCAGACAGACCAGCCAAAGAGTGAAGAAAGAGCTGAAAAGAGGTGGCAAGACGCCCTTGAGGCCCAGTCTGCCCTGCTGAAAGCTTGGCTCGCAGCGGAAAAAGAGGCGACTTATGATCGGGCGCAAGCCTATTTAGATGAAGCAAAGGCCTGGTACGCCCGGGCCAAAGCGAAAGCTGGAGAAGAGCTTAGCCAGAAAATAGCTGACATTGAAAAAGATATTGATAAAACCAAGGTGGCCCTGAAGAAAAAGACTAAAGAAGCTCGCCAGGAGATAGCCGATTTGCTGAAGCGGGCCGTTGATATCGTTAAATGAAATAAAAAGGCAACCATTACCCAGAGAATTTCGTTCAGTCGCCGTATTCTGCGTTCCCTGCTAGCCATGCCCGGAACGGTTTCGAATGTTGTCATGATAAACTCCTTCCTTAGTCCAGTTAGCCCTGCCCTTTACCCATAAGTATTGAGACATATTTTTATCCTTAATTAACAATTAGTTATTAACAATTGATTATTGATTATTGATTATTTGTTTTATGTTTTTATATTTATGCCCCAAAAGCCAATAATAATTAATAATCAATTGATAACTGTTAATTACTAATGGAGAGATAACTTATGGGTAAAGGGCAGAGTTAGCCGAAAGATAATTAATATGGTTGGTCATCGCCTCTGTTACCAAACCGACAAGCGTTGTTCCCAAAGCCGGCACTATGGCCAATGCCGCTAATGACATGGTGTTTAAGACCTCCGGCAACAGATCATGGAGCCCGCCGGAGCCACCGTTCGCAAAGCCGCAGGATAAAGTGGTCATGGCCTGCGCAAGCAGGCCGAGACCAATAATAACGTAAACAACAGTGCCGAGTATGCCTATTTGTCCCGCCAGGGTAATGCCCACATAGTTAACGCGGCCATGCAAGCAGCGAACTTTCTTGAAAGATAAAGGTTTTTTGCGTAAATCCGCAAACAGGAATCGTAAAAAACAATATGTGGTAAACCAGAGACACCCTGCAAGCGGCATGAGAAACCAGCCGGTATATTTGAAGCACCAAAAATAAAACCACTTAATGGATGTCAAAAGACTTCCTGCCGTGGTGACGATGAGCAAAAAATTCTGTGACAAAGCGTTAAAATAACTGCCACCGAAAAAGTGTAACAGCAGCACATGGAATGAGATGCCAGCCAGGATTATCAAAACGCTGATTCGGAGTTGATTTGACCACCTCCTGACACCCAAAAGGATTCTTTCCATAATATTATTTGCCTCCATCAATGTTGCCTGTGTGTCTCAGATAGTGAATAAAATTACCCTTCTCATACCGTAAGGGACGGCCGACAATGTTCCCTTGAAAAACCCCTAATCCTTCCTTTTCCAGAAGCATGGTTAAGTAAACCGTCACATTTTCACGGGGAATGAAAAGCCCCTTATCCTTCCGATCTTCCCTCCATGAAGTGTTTTGAATTATCCGGATGTTTTCCTCAAGCCACTTTTTATTCGCCGGCCCCCAGTGCTCTTGCAGGAGCAGCAGGCCATAGCGATTGAATTCAGACTTATAATATTCAAAATCAAGCTTATCCTGGGCATACCAGGCATATAAGTGCTGGTAAAATTGCTCATCCTGCTTCGCAAGTTTATAGTCTTCGGCAATTACCGGCATTGCCGTTACCAGCAGACAAAATATCAATAAAAAACATGCCATATACCTTGTAATCATTATATTACATCCATACTTTGATGATTAATAATTACTCAGGTTCAAAGTCCCAACCTTGAACCGTGAACTGTGAACCTGACAACCCTTACGATGATTAAATGTCAGGCTCCGTTAATTTCACCAGATCCCAGTCCTCTCGAAACTTGGCATTATCGCCAGAGCTGTCGAAATTAGCGTTTATTTCCTCAGTAATGCCGCCAATCGTCTTGTCCATCAGTCTCGCGATAATGGCAGCGGCCTGCATTTCCGCATTCGCCTTGAGAACCATAAGGATCTGTTCATGATGACTGGTATTTGACATCTTCTGAGCTCTCAAGGTTTCAAAGGCTCCCCTGGTCTTAAAAGCATTAAGAAGACGGTTGCCAACGGAATAATCCTTTTGCTCCACGGAACGATTCAGAGAATCAAGAACAATCTTTGAAGTAGAATCGAAAAATGCTCGACTGGTTTTTATCTTTGCCACCAACAAGGGGTTTGCATTATCAAGGATTCCCTTTGAGAAGCTGCGGTTTTCCACCTGAACTTCCTTTACCATCTGTCCAATCAGATTAATGGTTGTTTTTACCCATTGCATGGCTTCTTTATTCTTTTTCGTGCCATACACTCGCTCCATTTCCTCCAAATCCGCCTCCACTTTCAAAACAGACGTAATGATATCCGCAATAATCCGCCTACAGGCCTGTTCACGTTCATATTCACCTATATGCCTGGCGGTAATTAATTCGGTCAGGCGGGTCCTGGCCTCCAGCCTTTCAGCCGAACGCTTGGGCGCGGTTGTCACGGCACGCTTTAAGCTCTCAATCTGATTGTTAATCCTGGTCAATTCCAGGGCGCTCTTGCTTTTGATAGCGCTATATTCAGATTGCAGACTCTCGACCTCCGACCAGTGTTGTTGAAGATCCTGCTGAATTTCAACCGTGGATGGAGTAGATGCCGCCATTGCATTGTCGAACGATAGATGCGGCAACACCGGGTTGATAAGCATTGCGGATGCAATTATGCATCCGCTGGTCACAAGTTTCTTGATAAAATTCTTCATAATTTTTAATCCTCCTTGAGTTTAATTGTTCGGCGCAAAATCCGCTATTTTCAAAGCCCGTGGGACATCGGCTTCAAATGCCGGCGCTTTCTCCGTCATGGTAGCCCAGTAGCACAATACTTTCGTTTCCATGGGCAAATAGGATTTTTCAATACTTGTCAGTTCCGAAAGCATATATTTGGCGGTTTGAACCTCCCTATCAACTGCTCCGGCCAGGTGAAAGGCTCTGAGACTATGATCCAGGAGTCTGATTTTGGCATCGGTTTTCCATATCCAGCCTCTGTCCTTGCCCGCCCGATATGCTGCCAGGAAAAGATCACCAGCCTGCAAATAAAGGTTTTGACGCCATGCTTTTACAGCTTGAATAACCACGGCGCGAGGGCCTGCATCTGCATCAAGAAATTCGCGGCCATCAAGATCGACTTGATTTATTGTGAAGCTCTCAATCTGAGGCTGGTGTGATATGGGCTGCAAACTTACCCGCTTCTGCCCGCCGGCACAGGCGCTGAGAAGCCCCATACAAACGGCGGCCACAATTAAGTAGTAAAAAGTTTTGCTTCTTGTTGTTTTCATCTTGATAGCGCCTCCCTTTCTGTTTCTGTTGTTATGCCTATGTTGAAGTTATCCCCATAAAAAAAGCCGCCGGAACTTCGGCAGCTTCAACTCTAATAAGCAAGTCACAAAAAATATTTTAGTAATAGTTCACCGCCCGCTTCGCTCAAGGCGCAGAGTTTATCTTTATTTTGCTTTCCGTAGTTTTTTTCTCGTTCCCATGCTCCAGCGTGGGAATGCATACCATATGGGTTGCCATGCTGGAGCATGGGAACGAGGCGACCTATGAATCTCCGACTTTCAAGTTCCCCTCTAATAATTCGCAATCACCTGTGAAAAGGACTTTTTTACAGGTGCATCAATAATTAAGGAGATAGCTGATCCGTGTTGAGGGCAATTCCCTTTTCAGAAAGTTGCACCATGTTTGCCGCAGTTGCGCCTGCAGACGGGCCGATTGTGACAGATTCAGTTCCAGCGGGCCATAACAGATACCGCCGTACCAGACAATTTCGTTTACCCTGTTTGGTTTTCCGAGAAATGATTCGTTCAATTTTTGAATTAACAATTTGAGATAACCGGCATAGAATTTCGGTTTAAAGGATCCTATACTCGTGGTTTGAATCCCATCGGAAAAATGGTTGATCTGAACAGGAGGAGTAATATTTTTCATGTCACTGATTATCATTAAGGTATAATTAAGCGCTCCACGACAATCTGTGCCGCCTCCTCCCATTTTAAGTCTGTCTTTGGCAAGCGCTTTTCCCATTCCCTTCTTGATTTTTATGCGCAGTTCCTGCCTGGCGGCAACAATGTTTCTGTTCTTTCCTCCTCGCCTGGATGGGAAAATGAAATCCACCACCTTGAAAGGTTTACCATGGCTTCTGTAGCTATAGATGATAAACCGGTCTTTTTTTCCGAGGGTATCCACCAGATTATTAATAATGAGAAGATTTTTTCTGAAAGCAGTATCGCATTTCGACAAGGAACCTGAAACATCGACCAGATTAATGATCGTTTTTGCCTGCGAAGAGCCTTCCGTCCAGACCAGAACACTGACAATAAAAAACAACATGATATATTTTCGCATCTTGTTCCTCCAAATTTGCTTAATTTTACTTGTTACATTAGTCTGTAGGGGCGAGTTTACCTCGCCCGAATTCATTTGGCAGGCGACATAAAGTCGCCCCTACAGCTAAACAGACATCTTAATGTCATTATCCTTTGTTCTGGTATTGGCTGATTTCCCCTCACCCAAACCCTCTACCCCTGGGGGAGAGGGCAGGGTGAGGGGGTCAGACAAGCCCTAAGTTATTGAGAAGTTACTTGTTGCTCCGCTGATCTGCCGCAATAACTGATTTTTTTGCGAGCGGTAAAATTCCTGGCAATGGGCGAATTTTTTTCCGAACTTAACCCTTTCCTCATGCGTGAAGTTGCCGTGCTCCCACTCAATCTGCAGAGGGCCGGTCAAGGCTTCGAACATCCCATCAATGCTCGGCTCAATTGCGGCAAAAGATATAAGTTCGGCATGTTTTCTCTTCTTTAAAGCAATGAGTTGATCAAAAACGTTTCGTAGCGCTATTTCGCACACCTTTACATTCAGCTCAATTTTCTGTTGTTTTGTGTTTTTTTTCGTTCATACCCCAGCCTCCATCAGCCTTTGGAAAATATTAATGATAAAAATGATCAGACCGCAGCCGCATGATATCGTAATAATGACCGTTTGTATCGTCAGATAACGCCTGGGCTTGTTCCTGAAGTAATATTTCAGCGATACGAGCAGCCCCTTTATCAGCAGGATAGAAAACAAATCCAGAAGTACCACTGCCGTAACAGTAATCAAGACGGTCAAAATCTCGCTGCCGCCTATCGCATCCATGCCAAGGTGAGACTGCACCCAGAGATAGCCGATGGCCAGACTGATGCCGAGGCAAAACAGGCTTATCCACGTGTTTCCGAAGAATTTCATCTCTCTGGTGAAATTTGATGTAATAAAATTTTGTTTTTCTTCGCACTGGGCCAGAAGCCCGAGACATCGTTCCCGGCTGGAATTGTCAAAACGGTAATGGACATAAACAGGCGGAGAATTGGCCAGCTTTGACTTCAACTCCGCAAGTTTTGCCTGCAGGCGGTCCAGATCAAACTGAAGCATCCTCTGCCGGTGTTGACTTAACTTCTGTGTTTTCTGCTTTTGTTCATTCAATCGATGCTGTTCATCACGGATCTCTTTCTCTTTCCTCTCGTGCAGCCATTTTGAAATTGCATGAATTCCGCTCATGTCATATCCCCCAAGTCCATGTTATGAAGTTCTTTTTGAGTTACCGCGATCTGTTGCTCAAGGCTTTCAATCTGTCCCAGGTCCGCTTCGACCTGACCAGCTTCAACAATCACTGCCTGCGAGATCAATGAATCGAACTTCCGGTTCATTCCAGCAAGTTCCTGCTTGCTGCTCATATAATATTTGCAGTAATGACGACCGGCAGTCCCTAAAAAGATAACAGAGAGAAACATCAGCGCCGGAATCACAGGGGAGCGGGATTTTTCCTCATCATATCCTTCAGTCTGGACATTCTGGTTTTCATCAGTGAAAATCTCAGATAATGAAAAACCGTGCTCTTTGTCCGGCTGTTTGGCAAAAACGACTCCCTCCGCAAGGCAGAACCAGCAAACTGTTATTATTGTTACCGTCAAAATGAAACGAACGATCTTAGTTTTGTCTTTCATATCCCTTCCTTTCCGGCCCTACGATTGCCTTGGCCGCAGTTATTGTCAAAACAATCACGTCACAAGCATCAATAGCGGCATTGCTGGTTGAGACAACAATCTCGCCGTTATAATTGGCATCCATTTCTCTTTCGGCCCCTGAAGGACTTCGAATTGAACCTTGCCTTTTTCTATGGGAAAAAGATATAAAGAGTCAGTTTTACTCCCTTCAACAGGAGTTGGTGAGCCTGCTCCAGGTTGGAATGGTAAATCTTGATCCAGCCGACCTCTGCAGCGATGCTCAAGGCAATAATCATGGCTGCTATGAATTTCAAAGTCCTTATCATATCCGATACCCCACACGCATTTTACTTTGTGGTAAAACCTTGCATTATATGGTTGGGTTGTCAGCCCGATCTTGACGTGTGCCTCCGCATATAAGATTCTGTTGTAACTTCTCAATAACTTGATGATGGCGCCCCCTCACCCTGCCCTCTCCCCCGCGGGGGAGAGGGTTTGGGTGAGGGGGAATCAGAAAAGCCCGAACTTATTGAGAAGTTACATTCTGTTTATTAATTCAGATTGTTTTACTCTGATATTTATATGCAACTCACAAACACAGATCTCGCAGAATCTTCGTCCGTTTCATAAGAGCTGGCGAAATCCTACTACAGGTTTGGACATTTTCCGGAGAAGGTTCCGCGAGGCTCTGGATGGAAAATTTCCCATATTGCAGGTAGTCAGTAAGCCAGGGATTTTTCTGAGAAAGGGACCTGGTGAATATCTGGTCTGTTATGACAGGTTGCTGATGACGCTTTAGTCAAAACAAATTGACATTATTATATAATTCTGATTTTGAGGAATACATCATCCAGATCGGTGTAAACGCTTTTTATAAGAGCCGGAAGCCATATGAGAAGACCGGGCAATTTCTGCTTACTGCCTGGCGGCTACCAACGTAAGGCGGGACAGCCTGTAAATTCAATCAGTAGGGGCGGGTTTGAAACCCGCCCCTACTGATTGATTGTGAAATTGCTATAGTGGACAAAATGGCGAAAAGTGTCCCGCTTTATGTTGGTAGCCAAAGCCTTGGCTGTATCAGTTTGTGGCGGGCGGAAGCGGAATAGATTATCCGCCCGTATAATAAACTCATTGGAGCGAAAGAGCGAATATAGACGTTACGAGAGCAAAAAGGAAAAAGTGAAAAATGGATATACCTGTAGAAGAAATCACAAGAATATTAAATGCGCTAAAAGAATTGTCAAAAGAACAGCAACGCATCAATGAACAAACAGATTCATTACATGAAAGGCTTATATCTGTTTTTGCCGAAGGATTACAAAAGATATACAAAGAATGGAGACCCAGAATTGGAGAAAAAGTTGTGGAAGCTAATTTTTCTGTTCATCCCCCTGATGTGAATATTATGTATGTCACTCTGATTGATGGCAATCGATGTAGACTGGCTAAAAGTATGGCGGAAAAACATGCCTTTGTGGGCCTTTGGTTTGACGATGATGTTAGGGATTATGAGGAACCGGTCTTTGTGTTGCCATTGGATGTATATGCAGAAATAAGCAAGTCTATCGGGCTGAAAGAAATACAGGCAGGAGATTAGCATCTCGGCTTTCATTCATAGTAAATGGTAAGGGTTCGCACAAAAATAAGTTGGCAATTTTAAGTGTTGAGGCGCCAGGCTGGCAAGGCGCGAAAGTGCAGGAATATCAAGCATATTCCGAGCTTTCGCAACGTAGCCAGGCTGGATGCATCGGCGCTTAAAATGTAAAGTTATTTTTGTGCGAGCCCTAAGCACATCCGATAATTGCCTTCGTCACTTCTGTATATTCCATATTATCCCGCCGTTCTATCCTTGCCTGCCCGCTCTGGAGGGTTATCATGTCAAATATCTTGCCTTCGGTAAATTGTTACGAATCGGGGGGCTGATTTATGTACAACTCATTGATCTTTCTTACAAAAGTTTCGAAATTCCGCAGACCTTCCCTGATATTTTTCAAAAAGAGTTGGTCCTTGACTCTCCAGTATTGGTGTACAAGCATATTTCGAAACCTGGCAAAAGGCAGGAGACGTTCGATTAATTCTGATGAAACTATTCTATATTCTTTAGCTTTCACAAAGGCTTCCGTATATCCCC
>JAYENE010000247.1:0-3229 GCA_034721935.1 Thermodesulfobacteriota bacterium | reverse complement strand
TCTATGAGTCGGATAATGTCGGCTTTAGCAAGCTTTTTATAAAAGGATTGCTCTAAGTTATTTCTTTACGCTCACTTATGTGCGAGTTTCAGCCGTTCTTAAATTTAATTGTCCGCTGCCTCAGGTTAACCAGATAATGAGTTTGTAAATTTCTGATAGCAGAGTACCGCAAGATATCCAACGTAGAAACTGCATTAATAACCTCCGAAAGTTTATCTTTAACCCTCTTCCGACAATCGACCGCACCGAACCATCTCAAGATCAGGGCTATATGTTTTTCCCAGCAACCTACCAGTAGGGCAATATCTTCATCTCTTTTTGCCGAAAAAAAATCATAGTCCCCCTCAAGACTTGACACTTTTCTCATGTCGAATCTTCCTTCGCAAGATTGTCCGATCTGTTCGCGGCCGGTTCCATATATTTCCAGCCGCCACCGAGGGCCTTATAGAGACGCACCAGATTGGAAATTACGGCTCCTTCGCTCTGCGCCAGTTGGTCCTGGAAGGACAGCAGCGAGCGCTGAGCGATCAGCACGTTGCTGAAGTCCACCAGCCCTGCCTGATATTGATCCCTGGACAGCAAAACGGTCCGCTTGGCGGCATCCGTGGCCTTGGCGAGGGATTCTCTACGGCGCTGTTCCTTGGCATAGGCAATAAGGACGTTTTCCACTTCCTCCTGGGCGCTAAGAACCACTGATTCGTATTGAATCAGGGCCTGTTCCTGGAGGGCGGACCGCACCTTGATGTTTTGCCGGATGGCGCCCCCATGAAAGATACTCCAGGAGATGTCTGGACCGATGCTCCATGTCCGGCTGGCAGATTCCAAAAAATTTCCCGTGGAAATGGATTCAAGCCCTATGGTACCCATCAACCGGAACTTGGGATAAAGGTCCGCCACGGCCACACCGATCCGTGCTGTCTGGGCTGCCAGGTTACGTTCGGCCCGGCGGATATCGGGCCGATTGCGCAGAGTCTCTGCCGGCACCCCGACCGCCACCGTCACGGGAAGCATCGGTATGGGTTTCTTCTCGGCCAGTTCCTGATGGACATCACCAGGCTTTTTGCCCAACAACACCGCCAAACGGTTTTTGGCCGCCTCCAGTCTGGTTTGCAGTGTCGGAATCTGGGAACGGATATTCTCCAAGTTGTACAGAGATTGCTGCACAGCCAGATCATCAATGATTCCTGCCTGGTACCGCGAACGGTTCAGTTCAAAAATTTCTTCTTGGGATTTGATATTGGTCTCGGTTACAGCCAGCCTGGCCTGATAGGTACGCACCTCAACATAATTCAGGGCCACCTCGGCCAGCAGGCTCACCAGTATGTCGTGCAAATCCTCCTGCGTGACTTCGAGATCGGCCTGAGCTGCTTCGATGGCCCGGCGGGCGCCGCCAAAGATGTCCAGTTCCCAGCCGGCATCAAATCCTGCGGAATAGAGTTTGATTTCCTTTCCAGCGCCACTGTTTTCGCTGCTGCGAGACCTAATGGCCGAACCGCCGGCGTCCAAAGTGGGGAAAAGATCGGCGCGGCTCACGCCTCGCAAGGCACGGGCTTCACGGATCCGGGCATGGGCGTTTTTAATGTCCAGATTGCCCTTGACCGCGCGTGCCACCAGACTTTCGAGTTCAGCGTCATTCAGCGTACTCCACCAGTTGGCCAATGTTTCAGGTTGAAGCTCTTCTGTTATCAAGCCACCTGCCAGTTCAGTATGCCATTTGATCGGGGCATCGGGCTTTACTTTTGTGTAGTCCGGTCCAACCGACGCGCATCCGCTCAGGATTAGCCCGATGATAACGGCGGGCAGGATTGAGAGGGGAAAGCGGTTCCCGTCAGATGTCGTTTTATGATGATATCGATTGAATAGTATAAATCTCATATTTATCTCACCTTGCACTATTGTTTTTTCAAACCCTCATCTGTGGCTATGGTGGCCGCCTTTTCACGGCGTTTTGCCCGCCAGGCGCTGCCTTTTTCGCGGAATGACTGAAAAGCATAATACAGCGGCGGAATCAAAAAGATGCCGACCAGGGTTGACGCCAGCATGCCGCTGAAAACCGTGGTACCGATGGCCCGGCGGCTGCCGGCGCCTGCGCCAGTGGCGATCACCATGGGCGCCACACCCAGGATAAAGGTAAAAGAGGTCATCAGAACGGGCCGGAAGCGGATTTTAGCGCCCTCCACCGCGGCCTTAGCCACGGAAAATCCCTGTTCCCGGCGGTCTCTGGCAAACTCCACGATCAGAATGGCGTTCTTGGCAGCCAGGCCAACCAGCAGAACCAGGCCGATCTGAGCGTAGATACTGAGGTTGAGCCCTGCAATCCACAAACCGGCCAGCCCCCCCAGACCGGCCACCGGGATCGACAGGATGATGGACATCGGGATGTTCCAGCTCTCGTATTGTCCTACCAGAAAAAGATAGCAAAAGAGCAGAGCCAGGGCAAACAGCAGCTCGACCTTGCCTCCGGCCTTGCGCTCCTGGAATGACATGGAAGACCAATCAAAAGCGTAGCCATCGGGCAGTGTCCTGGCAGCTATACGTTCCATAGCCGTCATGGCTTCTTCTGAGGAAAAGCCTGGGGCCGCGTTACCATTGATTTGGATGCTGGTAAACTGGTTATACCGGTATATAAGTTGCGGGGCTAAAACAGTAGAAAGGGCGACCAGGCTTCTCATGGGCACCATTTTGCCGTCGTTGCTGCGAACGTAAAGACTGCTGATATCATTTACAGCGTTGCGGTAAGAAGCATCGGCCTGGACCTTAACCTGATAAGTACGGCCGTAGAGGTTAAAGTCGTTGACATAGCCTGATCCGAGCTGCTCCTGCAAGGTCGCGAACACCCGGCTCACCGGCACCTTGAGAGTCTCTGCCCGGGTGCGATCCAGGTTTACAAATATCTGCGGCGTGTCTGCCGTGTAGGTAGAAAATACCCGCATCAGGGCAGGATCCTGGTTGGCGGCGATCAGCATGGCCCGGGTCACTGCTACGATCTCCCGTGGGGGTTGATCTTCAATGGCCTGGAGTCGGAAGTCGAAACCACCGGTGATCCCCAGACCCTGAATGGGCGGCGGGGCAAATGCAAAAATATTGGCAGAAGAGATTGCGGCCAGTCTGCCCATGGCCTGCCCCACAAGGGCGTCTAACTGCTGATCCGGACGGGTGCGCTCATCCCAAGGCTTTAGAACCACAATGCCGAATGCCACATTTTCGGCTGTGCCGCTGAGCAGGCTGA
>JAYENE010000246.1:0-3234 GCA_034721935.1 Thermodesulfobacteriota bacterium | reverse complement strand
AAATGTCCGGGATCTTTACGCCCAGTATACAGAAGAAACCAACCAGCCCTTTACTGAAGATGCAGTAAAAAAAGTATTTGATGAAACAGCCGGCCAGCCCTGGCTGGTAAACAGGCTGGGCACCATCCTAACAGTTGATATAAAACCGGAGACTGCCGATCCAATTACAACAGACGATGTGGAAAAGGCAATTGACATTCTCCTTTATGAAGAAAACAGTCATTTTGATAATATCACTGAAAAGGCCAAACAATACAAAGAGACTTTTATAGATATTGTTTTTAACGGCGTTGAATATATCCCTGGCGATGAGGAGCAGTCCCTTCTTTTGACACATGGTTTGATCAAGGCAGAAGGGAAAAATGTTCGTGTGAGCAACCCTATCTATCAGAAAAGGTTCACCAAGACCTTTTTTCGGGAATCCGGGGTAATTGTGGATGTATCTGTTAAGGGCTACTTTAGGCATGGCGGACTTCTGAACATGAAAGCCATCCTTTCTGATTTTGAGGAATATATCATCCAGATCGGCGTAAACGCTTTTTACAAAAGCCAAAAACCGTACGAGAAAACAGGACAGTTTCTACTGACTGCCTGGTTGTATCAGTTTGTAGAGAGCAGAAAAGGAGAGCTTCGTTACGAGGCGCCAAGTGGATTAGGAAGAATGGATATTCTTTTGATATACCATGGCCATAAATACATTGTCGAAACCAAGATAAATCGTTCAAGTCTTGATAAGACTGTTGAAAAAGCAATTGATCAACTGTGCGGGAAATATCTTTTGACCGAACAGGTTGATGAAGGATACATTGTAATTTTTGATCTTAAGACAAAAGTGGGGGAATTATGTACCCCGCAAAAATACATAGTTGATGGAAAAGAGATATTGAGCTTTAACATCGGAATAGGGAGATAGCAGAAGAGCGAAGTCATCATCGGCCTGAGCCGGGGGCTATTTTATTCCGGGGCTGCGGCAGTTATGCTGAGTCTCTGGCAGGTGGCGGATGAATCTACCTCTTATCTTATGGAGAATTTTTACTGGCATTTTGTAAAAAACAGACAGACGAAAACCAGAGCATTGCAACTGGCTATGCAAGCGGTCAAGGCTAAAAAGGAATACGCACATCCATACTATTGGGCGCCTTTTGTGGTAATGGGAGATTGGCGATAGGGAGAAAAAATGAATTATAGAAAACCAAAACGATACTTTGAAAAATCAGGGGTGGTTGACCCGGATTCATCCTATCATGTTCTCCTGGAAAACGTCACCAATATGGACAAACAGGATATTAAGACCATGGTTGACCTGGGCCGGTATTTTTCTATATTTGCCCCCAGGCAGAGCGGCAAGACTACCTTTTTTGAAGGTTTTTGCTCGGAGCTTGAAAAGGATCCTGCCTATGTGGCCATTCTTCTTAGTTTCCAGAGATACAAGAACCTCGATAAGCAAAGGTTTTATCAACTGATTCAAAAAGATCTATGCAACCAACTGATGAACAGACTGAATGTGGTAAACTGCGGGAAAGTGGATGCTATAAGGACATACTTAGATTCCCATAGCCTCACTGATCACATTTCCTTTAGTGAATTGTTTGAAGAATTGAACCAGATAGTAGAATTCAAGAAAATCGTTATTTTCATAGACGAGTTCGATGGCATCCCCATGGACGAACTGGAGAATTTCCTTACCACCTTGAGGGAACTGTATCAAAAATACAAAAAGAGAAAGGATAAGGCCCTATACTCTGTGGGTTTAGTCGGAATACGCAACATCACCAAGCTGATTGTAGGCGGTGTATCCCCCTTTAATATCGCTGATCAGGTAAAACTTCCGCCCTTCACTCTAAAGAATGTCCGTGACCTTTATAGCCAGTATACAGATGAAACCAACCAGCCCTTTACTGAAGATGCAGTAAAAAAAGTATTTGACGAAACAGCCGGCCAGCCCTGGCTGGTGAACAGGCTCGGCACCATTCTGACGGTTGACATAAAACCGGAAACCACGAACCCGATAACCGCACAAGATGTAGAAAAGGCGATAAAGCATCTCCTGAAGGAAAGAAACAGCCACTTTGATAATCTTCTTGAAAAAGCAAAATTGTACAAAGAAACCTTTGTCAGGATCACATTCAACGGGGTGGACTATAATCCCGATGATGAGGACCAATCCTGGCTGGAACAATACGGCCTGATCAATGAGAAAAATGATAAGGCTGTTGTGGCCAACTCAATATACAAGAGACGATTCTTAAAGGCTTTTTTTCAAGAATCCGGGGCAACCGCAGATACTTCCCTTAAGGCCTATTTTACTTCTGATGGTTTTTTAAATATGGAAGCCATCCTTTCTGATTTTGAGGAATATATTATGCAGACAGGCGTAAACGCTTTTTACGCAAGCCCAAAACCTTACGAAAAGACAGGACAATTCCTGCTCAGCGCCTGGCTGTATCAGTTTGTAGAGGGAGGAAAAGGCGAACTTCGTCTTGAGACTCCAACGGGATTAGGGAGAATCGATATCCTTTTGATCTACCAGGGCCATAAATACATTGTCGAAACCAAGATAAATCGTTCAAGTCTTGATAAGACTGTTGAAAAGGCGATTGACCAACTGTGCGGGAAATATCTTTTAACCGAGCGTGCCAATGAGGGATATGTGGTGATTTTTGATCTTAAGACAAAGGTGGGTGAGTTATGCACACCGCGAAAACTCATAGTGGAAGGTAAAGAAATATTGAGCTTTAACATCGGGATAGGGAGGTAGGGGTATCCATAAAACAAACCAGGCACATTCGCAACATAACGTCCCCCTCTTCCTATGATTATCAAAGTCTAAAAAAGAACCAAGCACGAACGTCCCCCTTTCTCGAATGAGTTACTGTTTTACAAATGGAATGTCCTCTTCATTTCAAGTTGCAGGGAATTCTTAATTGTTTATATATTGCAAGAAATATCTTGGTATGATAAAAAAAATTACGTAACTACTAAGATGGATAGGCTGAACTCATAAAAACGACACGGATATGGACAGCATCGACAGAGAAAAAAGAGGTGATGTGGGCTAAAAGCTTTAAAAGCATTTGTTATACTGTCATGTATCTATTACGGCTTCCTTTTCTAAATAATCCTCCAGTACTAGCACCTCAATTTCGTCAATGTTTTTCAACGCCTTGTCATTGGTTAAAAAAAGAGTGGCATTATTTTCAATCCCAATTGCGAGCTGGATAGCATCTGGTGTCT
>JAYENE010000245.1:0-3237 GCA_034721935.1 Thermodesulfobacteriota bacterium | reverse complement strand
GCTTTTTATAAAAGGATTGCTCTAAGTTATTTCTTTACGCTCACTTATGTGCGAGTTTCAGCCGTTCTTAAATTTAATTGTCCGCTGCCTCAGGTTGACCAGATAATGAGTTTGTAAATTTCTGTTCTTTACGATTTCTTATTCGTGAGTTTTTCCTGGTTTAAATTTGATTATACCTGAAGCGCATTTATTTTCAAAAAGCTAAAGTGTTACAATTTTCTTAAAATTTATAATTTGGGTCCGCCTGCGGTGGACCTCAATTTATCAATCATATCTTTCTTTTGTGCCTTTGTGACTTAGTGGCTGACCTTTTACTAATAATTCACTTTCCAAAAAGTCTTTGATGAATTATCAAAAGCTGATCCAAATGGATCTCCAAAACCGATTTAAACTCATTAGAGCTGTTCTGATAATTACCTGGAGTATCAGCCTTTTTTGTTTTGTTCTAACACTGGCGACAGGCATCCGATTGCCATATAACGGCCATAATAGCTTTGTCTGGCTTCAAAGCCTCGGCGTTTTTACTTTACTCATAGGAATGGGGAGCGCTTTATGCTATGGCCGATGGCGTTTTAGCGGTCTTCAGAATCAAATTTCAGATCAATCAAAGAAAATCAAACAATCCAGGGAGAGATACCGAAGTTTGGTGGAAAGTGCTGAAGACTTTATCTTTACAGTAGATGATTTCGGCTGTTTTCGATCTCTCAACAGTTTTACCGCTGCTTTTTTTGGAGGAGTCCCTTCGCAATTTATAGGCCGGCCGCTTTCAAATCTTTTTTCACAAGAAATTGCCGAGAAACAGCTCAAGCTTATCAAATCGGTGTTCCAGTTTGGGAAAAGCATGCGGGATGAGTTTATGGTAGCGAGAGGGGAATATCAGATATGGCTCAACGCTAACTTTATGCCCCGCAAGGACGAAAACGGCAATGTAACCTCGGTTTTGTGCATTGCCAGAGATATTACAGAAAGCAAAAAGCTGGAAAACCAGCTTATTAATACTGAAAAGCTTGCCTCCATGGGAACCCTGGCAGCCGGGGTAGCTCACGAGATCAACAACCCGCTTGGTATTATATTAGGGTTTACAGATCTCCTGCTTGAAAAAGCTGACAAAAATAGTCAAAGCTATCAGGATCTGAAAACTATCGAGCGCCACGGCCTCCATTGCAAGGCAGTGGTGGAAAACCTTCTGAGCTTTGCCCGTCAGGGAGAAGGTCAGTTCGCGTATTGTGATATCAACGAGGCTATTAAGGATATCATTAATGTGGTCAATCATTCATTGGAGATGAATGACATTGAACTTCGATTGGGCCTGGCCCCCGGACTTCCCAGGGCAAAAGGTGATTCGCGTCAAATGCAGCAGGTTTTATTGAATCTCATCAACAATGCTGTGGCAGCCATGCAGCAAAACGGCAGGTTAGAGATCAAAACTGCGTTAGATGCTGATCTTGAAAAAATAATTGTAGTAGTTCGTGACAATGGTCATGGCATACCAAAAGAGTATATTGAAAAGATATTCGATCCATTTTTTACCACCAAGAGCGAGGGACAAGGAACAGGGCTTGGGCTTTTTGTGAGCCACGGTATTATAAGCAAATATAAAGGAACTATCACGTGTGAAAGCAGCACGGTGGAGTCTCCCAAAAAACTTAGAGGAACTACTTTTACACTGGCGCTCAGGGTAAAAAAGGAAAACAAAACATGACAGGAAAAATCTTGATTGTAGATGATGAAAAAGACATGCTGATTCTTCTGACAAGGATTATAACAGAAAAAACCGGCTATGATGTAGTGACTACGCATAATCCTTTGAATGCGATTGAAATACTGGAAAGCCAGCGGATTAACTTGATAATCACCGACCTGAAAATGCCTAAGATGGATGGAATTGCCCTGCTTGAGCAAGCTAAAAAAATTCAACCAGCCGTTGTTGTTGTTGTCATGACTGCCTATGCTACTATTGAAACTGCTGTGGAAGCCACCCGCAAAGGGGCCTTTGATTATATTGCGAAACCTTTTCGCAAAGAACGCATATTGCTGACAATCGACAATGCAATGAAGTGGCAGGGCCTTATCCGGGAAAATAGCGCGTTGCTCAAATCACTCAAACAGCAAAAGAAGTTTCCTTCCATTATCGGATCAAGCCCGGCCATTAAGTCAATTTTAAGAAGGATCGAACAGGTGGCGCAATCAAGCGCCACGATCCTGATCTGCGGCGAAAGCGGCACAGGGAAAGAGCTTGTAGCCAGGGCTATCCATCATCACAGCCACCGGAATGACAAGCCGTTTATCACTGTTAACTGCACAGCCATGCCTGAACAAATCATTGAAAGCGAACTTTTCGGACATGTCAAAGGGGCCTTTACCAGTGCGTGGAAAGATAAAAAAGGTCTGGTTGAAGAAGCCAATCTGGGGACTCTTTTCTTTGATGAAATCGGAGATCTAAACATGGTGATGCAGGCAAAGCTGCTTCGGCTCTTGCAGGAGGCAGAGTATAAGCCTGTAGGCGGATTGACCACCAAACACGCGGATATACGCTTTCTTGCTGCTACGAATCAAGACCTGACAAAACTGATAGCGGAAAAGCGATTTCGAGAAGATCTGTTTTACCGCCTCAACGTGATTAATTTCGACATCCCGCCACTTCGTGACAGAAAAGAGGATATTCCAACCCTGGCCCATCATTTTCTTGAAAAATACACAATGCTCAACCAAAAAGAGATACGTCAGGTTGACCCTGAAGCCATGTCTGCGCTCATGGCCCAAAAGTGGCCCGGAAACGTCAGAGAGCTGGAAAATGTTATTGAACGGGGCGTTGTCCTTTGCCGTTCCGACCACATTGATCTCTCGGATATTTTTCCCGAAAAATCCCACATACCCCCCTATTTTCTTTTTGATCAGGCTATTTATGACATACCCTTTAAGGAGGCCAAAGAAAACGTTATCAGTGCCTTTCACCAGAGTTATATTCTATCAATCCTCAAACAAAGCAATGGAAATATTTCCAGGGCTGCTGAGCTGGCAGGCCTGCAAAGACAATATCTTCATCGTCTCATAAAGGAAGAAAACATCAATGCCGAGACGTTTAAGGGATAAGGGAGTAAGGGGTAATATCTTTCGTCGCTTCGCTCCTCTAATCCTCGGCTACCAAAATAAAGCGGGACACTTTTCGCCATTTTGTCCACTATAGCAATTTCACAATCAAGATGTAGGGGCGGGTTTCAAACCCGCCCCTACTCT
>JAYENE010000244.1:0-3278 GCA_034721935.1 Thermodesulfobacteriota bacterium | reverse complement strand
TAAAAAGGAAATCATTATATGTGGTGGCAGGGAAAACAATCTTCGACATTTGCATCCTATGGTTTTTTATGCCGGTGCAAGCGGCATCATGACTGGAAATTATCTGACTGCTAAAGGTCGATCCCTTGAAGATGACTTAGAGATGTTGGAGGAATTAAAGCTCCAGGTAAGGAAATGAAATTTTGTCTACAGCTTGAATCCAGATTCCATGCAAAAGGTTGCAGAAAACTGGCAAAATCCATTGCGGATATAATAAGTTTTTCGCAGTCAGATTAAAAAGAGAAACCCAAAATACTTCTCTGATGTGTAAATAAAGGAGCCGATATAATGTCAGGCCGGATAAAACATATCCTATTCGTGTGTACAGGTAATATCTGTAGAAGTCCATTTGCCGAAGGTTTACTAAAAAAGCTTATGCAAAAAAATGGACTTGATGATATTGTTGCTGATTCAGCGGGATTGCTTGCGCTTCCCGGCAATAGCGCCAGCGGCCTTGCACAGAAAGTTGCGGCAGAATATGATGTTGATCTGTCCGGCCACATTGCAAAATCTGTTAAAAAAGATATTATAGATAGGAGCGATCTCATACTGGTAATGGAAAGTTCCCATGCAAAATATCTTTTGGATGCCTTTCCGGAAGCTGAAGACAAGGTTTTTTTAATCAGGCGCTTTGCCCGCTTTGGTTCCAGAGATCGATGGATTACGGATCCTTATGGGCTAAATTATGAGGCTTATCGTTTCTGCTTTTTAGATATTCAGGACTGTGTTTCAGGTCTGGCAGAAGAAATTGGCATCAAATTTTAAGTGAGGTCTCGCTCAGGCGCATGATAAATATTGATGATGTGACTAATGGCGTTGTGATTCACGATGCCGCTAAGCAGTGTTGGCTGCATTTCCGCAACCCCCGGCAGATTATTTCGGCACACAGGATTGAAGATGTTATTCCCGCGTTAAACCTGATTGAAAAAACAGTTAACAGACAGGGTTTCTATGCGGCAGGCTTCATTGCTTACGAGACAGCGCCGGCTTTTGACCCTGCGCTTGTGGTAAACAGGAATGATTCATTCCCCCTTATATGGTTCGGAATCTACAGTCAACCCGAACAGCTCCGCTTCCCGCCAGCAAAAAAATGTTGCCCTGACCAATCACTGACGTGGACTCCTTCGTTGACGCGAGATGCTTACCAGGACGCTATCGCTAAAATCAAACAAAGTATTGAAAAAGGGGATACATATCAGGTCAATTTCACCTATCGCCTGACATCACCCTTTACCGGTGATCCATGGGCATACTTTATTGAATTGGTGAATGCGCAAAATGCCCTGTATGGAGCCTTCGTGAATACAGAAGAATGGTCTATCTGCTCTGCTTCACCCGAACTCTTTTTTCATCTCGATGGCAATAAGCTGAGTTCTCGTCCCATGAAGGGAACTGCCTCGAGGGGACTGACCTTGCGCGACGACATCAAGCAGGCCCAATGGCTCCATCATTCAGAAAAAAACAGGGCGGAAAACATCATGATCGTTGATATGGTTCGAAACGATATGGGGAGGATCGTGGATACCGGGAGTGTACAGGTGGATGAATTGTTTGCTCTTGAAAAATATCCAACCCTGTGGCAAATGACATCAACGGTCACAGCAAAAACAAAGGCTGGTTTGTCCGAGATATTAACAGCTCTTTTCCCCCCGGCTTCCATCACGGGAGCTCCGAAGCCCCGCACTATGCAGATCATAGCGGAACTTGAAACAGGTCCGCGTCAAATATACACGGGCAGTATTGGAGTCGTGAGTCCTGATCGCAAAGCGCAGTTCAATGTTGCCATCCGGACGGTACTTGTTGATAAAATCAAAGGCCAGGCTGAATATGGCGTTGGCGGCGGCATTGTCTGGGATTCTACAGAGACAATTGAATTTGAGGAATCTCAAACAAAGGCAAAGATACTCACTGAAAGAATGCCTGATTTTTCACTTCTTGAAACGATCCTGTGGGTGCCTGAGAATGGATATTATCTGCTGCAACAGCATCTGGCGCGTCTCAAGGACTCTGCCACCTATTTTTCTTTTTCCGCTGATCTTAATGCGATACGCGATAAACTTTTCTCTTTGACACGTACGTTCCCACATGCCGCACACAAGGTCCGTTTATTAGTGGCAAAAGACGGATGTATCATTTGTAAACCAGAAGTACTGCGGCATTCTACTGTTAAACATATACGGCGCGTATGCCTTGCACGGTCACCCATTGATTCTTCAAATCCTTTCCTGTATCACAAAACAACCAACCGGCGCGTGTATGATCAAGCGCTGGCGGAATGTCCCGGATATGATGATGTAATCCTGTGGAATGAAAAGGATGAAGTAACAGAATCTTGTATCGCCAATATTGTAGTTGAGCTGGACAGAAAACTGTGTACCCCGCCGGTTCAGTGTGGCCTGCTTGCCGGCACTTTCCGAGACTGGTTGATAAAACAAAATAAAGTCAGGGAAAAGGTAATCAAGCTAAAAGACATTGCAAGAAGTCCTCATATTCACCTGATTAATTCTGTACGCAAGAAACAAGAGGTAAACCTTGCGCGAAACTTGTGCCCTACCGCAAGGCATGTCGCTGGTTTGTAAAAATGGGAATATCAGTGTCGATGTGTTGAAATCAGGGAGTCGACGCCAGAAAGTTTCTGCGATTAGATCTCAACTGGCAAGGAAACTTGTTGAAGAATGGGGTGTTTCGCTGACTGAAGCCGGCCGTCATCTAAGGGTGTCGCCTTCTGCAATTGCTAAAACGCTTTATCGGTTAAATAGCCATAAGTCTAATTAGTCGAGGGCGTCCCTTATGTTGCAAGCTTATCCTAACCCATTGAAATAAGACGATTTTTTGGATGATATTTTGAAGAGTGTGTATTTGTATAAATTCTAATAAGTTACAAGGTTAGGTGCAAATATGTAAGATTGACACACAACATAATAATGTGGTTATCTTAAACACCGATTTTCACAGTAGGTACAAGCGTCAAAATAACACCCTAATCAAGCGGTCCAGACTATCTCCACGGTTTTACCGGAAAGCCATGGAACTTTAAACGGTTTTTGTAATTTTTCAACTTCTTTTAAGACAGGGGTATGAGCTCTTTTTCTAATTTTTATTGCAAATTTGTTTCCATCGTAAACCACCCTCCCAGGCATATCAATGAACTTCCTGAAAATAGTTGGCGCTATATTTGTCTCAAAGCGTCTTAAGTCCTGTGCAAAGCGACGATACAGAGTGTCTGCTATTAATGTCCA
>JAYENE010000243.1:0-3298 GCA_034721935.1 Thermodesulfobacteriota bacterium | reverse complement strand
GAAATCGTTAAGAAAGAACCAAGTTTAAAATGCCATTTTTGTCTAATTCTTTGGTTAAGTTACCACTATTTCTTTATAGTTATGGCAAGTTCTTTCTTTACGATTTCTTATTCGTGAGTTTTTCCTGATTTAAATTTGATTATACCTGAAGCGCATTTATTTTCAAAAAGCTAAAGTGTTACGGTTTTGTGAGTCTTTTCCCTAAAAGCCTTCAGCCTTCAGCCTATCCACCTGGTTACTAAACTATTTATGAGAATCAGCCACGCAGGTCAAGGACAAAAAATGAAAGTAAACGACAAGTTGAGCTATCAGATAGTAGATACAAAATCAGGACTGGAAGATTTTGCCCGATCCCTGGAAAAGGAAAAAATTATTGCCGCTGATCTGGAAGCAGACTCTATGTTCCATTTTCAAGAAAAGGTCTGCCTGATCCAGATAGCTTCAGAAAAGATAAATGCAATCATAGATCCTTTGAAGATAAATGACCTGTCTTCGCTCAAACCTCTGTTTGCAGACCGTGATATAAAAAAAATCTTCCACGGAGCAGATTATGATGTTCGCTCTCTATACAGGGATTTTCGCATAAAAATAAACAATCTATTCGATACCCAGATTGCATGCATGTTCCTTGGCATTAATAGAACCGGTCTTGATGCGGTTGTTCAGCAAAGGTTCAATATAAAGCTTGATAAAAAATTTCAGAAAAAAGACTGGTCAAAAAGGCCGCTGCCGGATGAAATGATAGAATATGCTGCCGGCGATGCGATTTATCTTTTTCCTCTGGCAAAAATCCTCGAAAAAGAGCTTGCTGAAAAAGAACGTCTTTCCTGGGTATATGAAGAATGTGCAATTTTAAGCAAAGTGAGACCTCCTGCATTAAATAGCGACCCATTATATCTAAAGTTTAAAGGCGCCGGACAGCTAAACCGCAGGACTCTTGCAACTCTTGAGAGTCTTCTTCAATTAAGATTAAAAATAGCAAAAAGGAAAGGCAAACCCCTGTTTAAGATTTTTTCCAATAACTCAATGATAAAACTTGCCGAGGCAAAACCGGCAAATTTGCGGCGGTTAGAAAAATTAAATG
This sequence comes from Thermodesulfobacteriota bacterium, assembly GCA_034721935.1. Classification (GTDB taxonomy): domain Bacteria; phylum Desulfobacterota; class Desulfobacteria; order Desulfobacterales; family ETH-SRB1; genus Desulfaltia. The sequence goes on along the minus strand of JAYENE010000243.1, from coordinate 2,214 downwards.
CATTAAGCGCCAGGCAAATCAACATGTATGGCAATGTCTTGGTTGAGGCAATAAATAAGGCTTTGAATATGCCTGAAAACAAGCTCCCTGTTTATCCCCGCGGAAAAGCTCCTGTGAAAAAACCTGAAGTTACAGAAAGAATAAAAGCTCTTAAACCCTGGAGAGATAAAAAGGCAAAAACTCTTGAAATAAATCCTTCACTGGTGTTAACCAACGCAATGATAAACACTCTTGCCATCCACAACCCGCTTGATAAAAACGACATTGAAAGAATTAAAGGACTAAAGAACTGGCAAACAGAAGAATTTGGAGAAGATATAACAGCAATTTTAAGAAAGGTGAAATAGACCTTACTCGGCCCTTGATGATATGAACTTATAAACTGAAGAACGTCACGCATTCCGCTTTCAAGGCCAACCTCATCGGCAATCAGAAATTTTCGCCTGCGCGCGCTAATAATCTGGTGAGGAAGAAAATCTGTAAGTCTTCAGGTTCGCCGGCTTTTGAAATGATCTCCAGATCATTGACACAAGCGCCGATAGAAATTCGCGTTTGTGGGAGTAAATCACCCCGCCAAAAGTAACACCTTCTTTTTGTCGTTTAGTTGCTTCGGCGAGGAGATCATCATCTTGAGTGAAAAGTACTCGACCCAATTCGGTGGCTCGATCCAACAATGCCGAGTCATCCATGTCACCAGCGCTGTCTTCATAGGCTGTAATGACATCTATGCCACGTAAGCGAAGTCCCTCGGTTATAGCTCGCGGCACATGATGATCCATATTGAGCGCAAGCATAATCAGATCAATCCTTTGGATTTCAGCCGGGCAGCGAGAGGCGTTTGTTCTGTAATTTTCCGGGTTTGATTTACAAAAGCAAGCCTTTGTTTAATGTCCCGATCAAGCGCATCCTGATGATCCCAGTAGTAGGCTAATGCTGAGTATATTTGACCCAAGGTAAGATAGGGATGCTGGAAATGCAGTTCTTCCGGACTCCAGCCGTAGGCTGTTTTTTCCAGGACTATCTCAATTACCTTCATGTTTGTCCCTGCAATAATGGGGACGTCTTTTTCGTCTAAGACCACATGTTCATATTTTGTTTTTGCAGAAGTCAAGGACATAACTTATATCTCACATTAAGGAATTTTTTAATTGTAAATATCGTTGATCATGATCTGTCGGTGTTGAGCGGCAACGAAACACAGATCAGTGTCAATGATCTGGCTCAAGTCAATTATGTATCTCAATCCAGTTTTGTGTTAACTATAACTATTCGTTATTTATTATTTAACCAGCTAATCGGTATAAGCTTGTTTCCCTCGCGCCATTCTTCAACACAATGGACGTTATCTATGTTACCCCAAACATTTTCTGATGCATGGTCTAAAACGATAATTTGTAGATTTCCTTTGTTTCTTTGAACAACAGAAGCCATTACAGAAAAAGCCTTTTTTAACTGCCTCAATATCCTCATCTTTGTACTCGGGGTCGAAATCCTCCTCTTCATCCCGGACAAATAGCTTCTTTGGAAAGTAGACCTGGCTCGGCTGGTCATACACAATAAAGCTTGGGACTGGACTATGGCTCAAATCAAGAAAGAACTGTTGCAGCCCCAGTGTGACAGTAATGTGATATGAGAGCCAATTAGATCCACTGCCAATTTCCCAAAGGAAATCTTCACGTTCGATGCTACTAACCTTTATCGTGAGATCGTCTATCAGGAGGGAAATAGGATCGTTTGGACGTTCCAAATCCAAATAAGGAAGAATTTTGGCTCAACCGGAACTGGCGTGATGCCTAAACCCCGTCAACCGGAATCAATGTGGTTAATAAAATCAATCTGTTATGCAAACCATCGCTAAGATATCAATATTTTAACAATGGTATTAAGAGCAAAAAATAGAACTTTTTTTATCTTGCCATAACTATCTGTAACGTAAGGAATAAATGGCAAAATGAAGTAAATATTCGGCCAACCCCTTCACTGATCATTTTTTCAGCAAAGTTCTAAAGTTTTTATTTAGAGGATATAACCAAATGTCTTTGATCGGAACACTTATTTTTCCTGGGGGTCCAAGTTTCCCTCTGCCTTTAGGGTTCGGTAAAAAATAACTTGGTAGAATTTGCGCCCGAATTTGCCGTAGATTTAATCGATCTGATTGAACAAAACCGCAGGAATAGCGAGCTATTTCGAGGACTTTTGCGATTGAAGATCGGT
>JAYENE010000242.1:0-3300 GCA_034721935.1 Thermodesulfobacteriota bacterium | reverse complement strand
CTTGCGCATCAAGGATTCGCGAAAATCCTCGACATATCCACGGGTATGCCTGTGGTTTTCGCAAACCCTTATGCATCAAGATCTCGGCACATATCTTCGCAATAAATCGCTCAACTTAGGTTTAAGAAAACTCTAAGGCGCGTACTGCGATGTTTTTACCACGAAGCACGAAGTAAACGAAGATAAAAAAAATTCTTCGTGTTCTTCGTGGTTATCAATAATAAAATCGCCTAAGTTAATGACATTGCCCTTCAGCCTCCAGTCTAAACAGCTTCAGCCTGACTATGTGAGTAGTCACAAAGGTAAAAAGGGTAAATAATGATGAATTCGTAGCTTAGCGCTGGGCCTGATACCCGTCAGGAACCCCTTCCGGCGACAAAACTATCTGCCACACCTGGTTCATCCTTGCCCGGAAAGAACCTGCACAGGCTAAGAGATAAAATTTCCACATTCTGTAAAAACGCTCATCATAACTTTTTTTCAGAACATCCCAATTATCATGGAAATTTTTAAACCAGTGCATAAGTGTCTTATCATAGTAAGCGCCAAAACTATGCCAGTCTTCGAGAACAAATAACCCTTCAAAAGCCGTGCATAACTGTTTTGCGGACGGCAGCATGGAGGCTGGGAATATGTAACGATCAATCCATGGATCAGTGCTTGCAACTGAAGAGTTTCCACCTATTGTATGCAGCAGAAAAAGTCCGTCCTTTTTAAGACGCTTTTTAACTACACGCATAAATGCGGGGTAATTCTTGTAACCAACATGCTCGATCATGCCGATTGAAAGGACGCGGTCAAAAACTCCGTCAAGGCTGCGATAGTCCTGCATACGGATTTCAACCGGAAGGCCGCGGCAAAACTCCTTGGCAAGCTGATACTGGTTGTCAGAAACCGTTATGCCCACAACTTCGACCTTGTAGCGCTGTGCGGCATACTTTGCGGTTCCGCCCCATCCGCAGCCGATATCCAGAACCCGCATACCGGCTCTTAAGCCCAGCTTACGGCAAATCAGATCCAGCTTTGCCTCTTGGGCTTCGTCAAGGTTTGAAGCATTTTTCCAGTAGGCACAACTATAAATCATGCGCTTGTCAAGCATGCAGCGGTACAGATCGTTGCCCATATCATAATGGTGCCGGCCTATTCTGAAAGCGCGGGAGGGCCTTTGCATGTTGACTATTTTAGCCTTTACGGCCTCGAATAAATATGAAAGCGGTTTGATCTTAGCGTCTAACTCGGCCCTGAAAATATTATCAAATAATTGGTCAAGCCTGTCACAATCCCACCAGCCATCCATATAGGATTCGCCGACACCCAGCGAACCCTCGGCTAAAAATCTTGCATACAGCTTATCATTATTAACCTGAATATCCCATGGACGGTCTCCGTCGATTTTAACATTGGCAAAAGAAAAAATCTCCTTAACCTTTTGGCGAAATTTATCCTGTTTCATACTTAAGCCTGAGACCTTTGAATTTTCCCATAAATAGTCTAGATGGTCATTCCCGTCCGCCAGAATGCGTTGAAGGTAGGATTTTGTAAAGCTCTCTCTTTAATTTATGATCTTAAAATCCCAAATTTCATCCTTATAAATATCTCGAAGTTTACTGGAAGCCTTTTCCGGCGTTTTAGCTCTCCAGGTTAAGGTAAAACCGCCGCCTGTCACATTATCAACCTCATAAGTCCAGCCGTCATCTTTTTGCACAAGCGCCAGAGAAATAATGCCGCTGTAATTTTTACCTTTTGTGCTGACCTCAACTTTATTAATAATCATATATTTTCCCTGCCTTGCGCTCATATTGTAATAATCCTGCCAGCGCCGCCTTTAATATATTTATCAGGATAAAGCTGCCTGATTTCTTGCTTGAATTGAGTGCAATGAGTCGGGCAAATGCTTTCCAGGTTTTGTATGAGATCAAATTCTTTGAATCCATGCAATCCGCCGATGAGAGTGACAACTTTGCCATAGCTTGAAGCTGCCTTAAGAATTTCCCGAACACCTGGATGAGAACACCCAGCGATCACAACCACACCTTTGTTGTGTTTTATTGCAAGGGATTGCTCCTGCCCCTTTAGCTCACCTGTGGAAAAAATATTCTCATGAATCTCAACAGGGCCTTTAACCTTTATTAACTCCTTTGATCCCGGGACCTCCTGGCAGGAAGAAGGGATATAAAGCTTTGCGGGATTAATTTCAAGAAAAGATAAAAGCCCGCCGATGTGATCCCAGTGGCCATGTGAGATGAAAATCGTATCAACCAGCCCGGGATCAATATTCAGCTTTTTCATGTTGTTAAGCAAAATATCGCTGTTTGCGCCTGTATCAAAAAGTATTTTCCTGCCAAAAACCTCAATAAAGCATGAAAACCCCCAATCAGCTTCAAGGTTTTTATCAAATGCCTCATTGTCATAGATGATGGTAATTTTCATTTTATCTTTCTCCTTAAGCCATCAGTAATTAGAAACAAAAATATTTTTAATATTTAAACCTAAATTGAGCGATTTTTGGCTCGATCTGCACTGATCTCTTGCGCATCAAGGATTTACGAAAATCCTCAACATATCCACGGGTATGCTTGCGGTTTTCGTAAACCCTTATGCATCAAGATCTCAGCACATTTCTTCCCCAAAAATCGCTCAACTTAGGCTAAAATATAGCAAAAAAATCTACGCAGGTAAAGATTTTTTAAAAAACATTTATCCCTGATAAATTGAAGCTGTCATCATTAGATCGCAAAGCAATAGAAGATTTTGGACATTGGTGATTCCGCCTTGACAAATTGAAAGCTAACATACTATTATAAAACCTAAATTGAGCGATTTTTGGCTCGATCTGCGCCGATTTCTTGCGCATAAAGGCTTCGCAAAAATCCTCGACATATCCACGGGTATGCCTGCGGTTTTTGCAAATCCTTATGCATCAAGATCTCAGCACATTTCTTTGCAAAAAATCGCTCAACTTAGGTAAAAATGAAATTTTAATAATATCCGATATAAACTCCTCAATCTTGGAAGCTAATTAGCGTTTATTTATTGTGGATGAAGAAATAAAAAAACTGTATTAATTTAGCCTTTTGAAACAAATCGATTTTAAACAAGCTACAGGTATGATTAAATTTTATACTGAAAACTGTTTGAGTAGATTATGGATCGTTATGAAAGAACTATAAGCGATTGTAACACTTTAGCTTTTTGAAAATAAATGCGCTTCAGGTATAATCAAATTTAAACCAGGAAAAACTCACGAATAAGAAATCGTAAAGAAAGAACTTGCCATAACTATAAAGAAATAGTGGTAAC
>JAYENE010000241.1:0-3309 GCA_034721935.1 Thermodesulfobacteriota bacterium | reverse complement strand
AAGAAACCTATATCAAATGGCAGAATTCCTTCCTTCGACATTCATTATTCCCTGTTCGACATTCGATATTCAAAAAAAGCTACACATTTAATGTCTTATATCTTATCACTTTTTTGTATTGCACCCCATTCGAGGAGTCACAGCTTTACGAGAACATATCCATGACCATGATCAAAGATGATATCTCCGAGCGAATACCTGCCAAGCGTATCTTCTATGTCATGGATTCGTGCTACAGCGGCCTGTTGGTATCAAAGAGAGGGGCCACGAGAAAAACGGCAAGGGATTTTAGCTATTTGCAAGAGATTACAAAGGAAGAAGCCTGTCAGGCGCTGACAGCAGGGAGTAAGGATCAGCAGGTATTGGACGGCGGCCCGAGGGGGGCACTCTGTATTTACCGGCAGATTTATCGAGGTACTGGAAAATACCGATGATTTTATTACCGCTACCGAGATAAGCTCCATAGTAAAGGAAAGGGTCTTTTAGGATGCCCGAACAAGAGGTCATTCGTGCCAAGACACCCAAATATGGCGAGTTGTTCGGGTTAGGGGATTATGTTTTTGTCCCCTCTCTTGAGAGAAAGGTCGAAGATACCCAGGCAAAACTTGCGGGCCTTCAAAAAGAGATGCAACGGTTAGATAATTTGGAAAAAGCCGCATTGAAAGCAAAAGATGAAACGGGTCAGCGTCAAGCGGAGCTTGAGAAAAAGGCAGTTTTGGCCAAACTAAAGGCAGAACAGTTGAAACAGGAAAGGCTTTCCGCGGCAAAAGAGAAAAGACAGCGGGAAGAAGCCGAACGTCAATGGAAAGAACAGGAACTGGCAAGAAAGAAAAAAGAGACTGAATTGAAACTTGCGGCTTTAAAAAAGGATGTGGAGGCCAAGACGAAGGCGATGGGGGACACTGTTCTCCAGGCTCTTTCGCCGTCTGCGACCATAGAGGAGATGCAGAAGGTAGATGCGAAGATTAAGAAGATAAAGGAGGATTATCGTAACGAACTCGCAAATGCCCTGCTTATGGTGAGCAACCAGGTAAACAGGAAATTCGAAAAGGCAGTTCAAGCCAGAAAGGATGAGTTTGAATCAGAGGCCGAGTTCAAGAGCCGAGTCAGGCGCATGAAAAAGGAGGCCGGGCAGGAGCAGACAAAGGGATTTATCGAAGTGAGTAAGAAGATAGAAGATGTTTACAATAAAGAAGTTGCACCCTTTATCAAAGCCCTCAATAAGCTCTCTGGACAGGAATTCACCCTGATGGCTTAGGATCTGATATTGGAATTACATAAATACGATGGGGCATCTGACACCTATCCGGTGACTATTAGATCCAAAGAACCTGTTGGAGGGGTATTGATCGCATGCAACGCCAATATCCCTATTCCAAGAGACGAGGTCAGGGTATTCAAACAGCATTTTGAGAACAATATCCTCAAACCGGAACTATCAGGCAATTTCCAATCAACCGGATTCTTCAGGGTTGCACAGGCTTATGTGATTGATGATGCTACCAATAAGAGATATGATCTCTTCAGTGCCAGGTTTGTGGATCTGGGCAATGGCATTGTTTATGATAGCACGACTAAGCTGTTGTGGATAAGGGGTGGAAATTATTTCAAAAAAGAAATGAATTGGCATAATGCCAAAAAGGCATGTGAAAGGTTGGTGCATGCCGGGCTTTCAGGGTGGAGGTTGCCAACAAAGAGAGAATTATTAAGCCTGGTTGATAAGTATTTTAAGCCTACTATAGATGCATGCAGATGAACTGATACTTGACATGTATCCTATTTAAATTTCGTGGTAAACGCTGCTCAATACAAAAAATTAAATTTGAAGTATAAATAAAAACAATGAATAGTAGGGTGGATTCGTCGCTTACGCTCCTTAATCCACCAAAATTGATCCAACAATCGAAAAAAAATATCTGCTATGGGAAATTATCGTCACGTTACCACGAAATTTAAACAGGATACCTTGACATGACCATTTATAAATCTGGGTGTGCAAGAATCAGACTAAAAAGTGGTATCAATTCATCTGCATACATCTATATTAATCCCGTTTTTAATTGCAAATCGTCTAATTATTGGTCGTCTACTACCGGCGCAGGCCGCCTTACGGGCCACGCGTGGCGCGTCCATTTCAACTACGGCGACGTCGACTACGGCACGAAGTCCTATAGTTCCTATGTGCGCGCTGTGCGTGGTGGACAGTGAATTGGAGATTTGGTTATTTGGCAATTTGATGATTCAAAAATTCAGTGAAGCTTTGGTGGCGTTTGGGGTTGTTTCTGGTTGGACATCGCTAATGCGTTGATATTCCGAAAGCGGTAGGTTGGGTTGAGGAACGAAACCCAACAAAACTACTGTGGGGGTTTGTGGGTTAGGAAATTAATTGTTGAGATATAGGAAATAAGGCTTGCGTGATTCAATACCGATTAATGGAACAACCAAAAAATTCCATATTTTTCTGTTGCCATATTGGTGATGCCTGTGTTATTTACTCAAAATCATCAATGAGTTCACTCTAAGCAAAAAGGATATTTCTGTCAAAAAAGGATACTGGCTATGGCAAGAATAAACACAATATTAGACATTTTTTTTTCGATTATTTTAATTTTTCTGTCTCCTATTTTAGCTGGATATGCCTTTTCCATATTTATAGAAGGAGACAAAATTGCAATGTTATCTTCCATTGCAATTATTTTAGTATCAATTCTTTTATTTGGTATTGCCTGCATGGGATTAAAACGTCTCTCATCTTATTTCCAGAAGAAAGCATTAAATTAGATGAGTTTAGAACGTTTCCTGCAGAAACTTCCAAGCGGAAAAATTACTCCGCTTGCTCTTTTAGCCTGTTCACTTTTTCTTTTTAATTTGTCCGCCAAAAGTGAACTGCCTGAATGGCAGAGAATAGGTTTTTTCATAAGTAGGATCTTTATGTATCATATTGTGTTTAAAAACCTTTAATTTTATGCCCCCATGTAAAGAGAGAATTTCTGAAAGGGCGGCTTCTCCTGCCATAGGGTGCAATACAAAAAAGTTATAAGAGATTAAATTGGGTAGTTTTTTTGAATGTCGAATGTCGAACAGGGAATTATGAATGTCGAAGTGCGGATGTTTCTATTAGATTGTTTTGGAGCAAATAATGCCCACAAGTGGAATTTAAATAGATTTTCCTTCCTTCATTATTCGACATTCGACATTAAATCAGTATGTTCAATGGCTAAACTGTATTATCTTCATGGTGTCACTTTTTTGTATTGCACCCCCTGCCATAATGTGTCCTCGCGATTTTGGTTATCTCATCGGCATTAT
>JAYENE010000240.1:0-13509 GCA_034721935.1 Thermodesulfobacteriota bacterium | reverse complement strand
ATTTTATTTGGTCGTCGTTATTTCTTAACGCTCACTAACATGCTCAAACAGTCAGCCGTTTTAAATTTAACTGCCCGCCACATCAGGTTGTTGGCAGGTTACTTTTTGAGTTTGTAAATTTCTGATCATGAAGAGGGGTGTCCTATCTGTTACTCATGCGGATTTTCAAAATACAGCTAAAAGAAATTGAGGAATTCGCTTCGCTTAATTGCGAATTTAGGAATTTAGGAATTCGCTTCGCTTAATTGCGAATTTAGGAATTTAGGAATTTAGGAATTGAAGGTATTTTATTGATTTTAATCCCTAAATCCCTCAATCCCTCAATCCCTAAATTCCTAAATCCCTCAATCCCTAAATCCCTAAATTCCTAAATTCAAACGAAATACTTGATAATTACAAAGCCGGCAACAAGAAGAACGGTAAATGCAACTGCCAGGGTATTGAAATATTTCTCAATAAAGGCTTGAATCCCGGAACCAAAGCGATATATCAGCCAACCAACCAGAAAAAAACGCAAGGAACGGGAAACCAGCGAAGCAATAACAAATACAGAGAAATCGATGCTCAAAGCGCCGGCAGAAATAGTAAACACCTTATAGGGAATAGGAGTAAATCCGGCAATACCGATTGCCAGAGCATCATATTGCATGTAAAGACTCTGGATATATTCAACCTTTTCGGTTAAACCATAAAAGCTTATAATCTTCTGCCCTATGCCGACCATAAACTGCCATCCAATCAAATAGCCTAAGCATCCTCCAAGCACAGAACCTGCTGAACATACCAGCGCATAATACAACGACCTTTTTGGTATTGCCACGGCAAGGGCTACAAGAAGAATATCCGGGGGTATGGGGAAAAAAGAGGATTCAGAAAAAGCAAGAACAAACAATGCCCATGTACCATATGCTGTTTCCGCCCATTGGAGGACCCAGGAATAAAGCCGTCGAAGCATTTATTGATATCTCCAGCCTTGTTCGCCTAACAGTTTCACAAATCTGCATCCACCGAGATATGTTTTGCGAATACCCTGCTCATCATTATATAGTTTGATCAACTCCTGCGAAAATTGGTCTCCAACCGGTATTACCATACGTCCGCCAATTGCCAACTGTTTTACCAGGTTTTCGGGGATTTCCGGAGCGCCGGCTGTAACAATAATGGCATCAAACGGACTTTCGGCTTCCCATCCCAGAGTGCCGTCAGAATATCTGGCTACTATATTGTGATAGTGAAGCTCGTCAAAAAGCTTGCGCGTTTTAATAAAAAGCGAGTTTATTCTTTCGATGGTATATACTCTGAATGCGATTTCAGCAAGAATTGCGGCCTGATATCCGGATCCTGTTCCGATTTCAAGCACCCGGTCATCCTTGCCTAATTGCAGAGCCTGTGTCATCTCTGCTACGATATACGGCTGTGAAATTGTTTGGTCCTCACCAATGGGGAGCGGATAATCACCATACGCCTGATCCATTAAGGCCTCACTTACAAATAGATGCCTGGGAACCTTGCGCATGGCTGCAAGGACATTGATGTCTGTTATACCGCGCGACTCAATCTGCTCGATGACCATTTGCTCGCGCTTGCTTTTAAATGTAATGGAATCCTTTCTCATAATAAGTTTTCTATCAAACTGGCAGAGATAGGTCAAGAATTTAGCAATATCATAAAAAACCCTTGATTTTTCAGTGAAATGTTTCGTAATTAGTGTCTGTCCAAAAAATAGCCAAAGCCGTTATTTCGAGCAAAGCGAGAAATCTTATGTACTGAAAATACGTGCGTTAAAAGATTTCTCCCGGAGCCTGCCCTGAGCGTAAATACTAAGATTCCTCGCTTCGCTCGAAATGACAGAAGCAAAGGGGTCAAAATGACATAAAAGAGTAGGGGCGGGTTTATCCCGCCTGTGTTCATTGCGGCACAAAGCTCTTACGGGCGGGATAAACTCGCCCCTACGTTAAAAATTTATTTTCTGGAACTTTTTATGACAAGCAATACAAAACATCTAATAACATCTGTTTTGTTGACTATAGTTATCCTCGGTTTCGGCACGGCAGGATATATGATAATCGAGGGCTGGGGTATATTTGATGCTATGTATATGACGGTTATCACCATAAGCACTGTCGGATATGGTGAAGTTCATGAAATCAGCAGAATTGGACAGCTATTTACTGTTTTTCTTGTCTTTACCGGCGTTGGTTTTTGTATATATGTGGCAGGAGGCGTAGTAGAGTTTATGGTTGAAGGGCAAATAAGAACCATATTAGGGAGGAGAAGATTGGATAAAAAGATTAGCCGTTTAAAAAATCATTATATTATCTGCGGATACGGCCGTATTGGGAGTGTTCTTTGTAAAAATATTACAAGAAAGCCGATAGATCTGGTCGTTATCGAGAAGAACCAGGACATATCTCATATAATGGATGAAGATGGGGTCCTGTACATAACCGGAGATGCGGCTGATGAGACAATTTTAATCAAAGCCGGCATAAAAAGGGCAAAAAATCTGATAGCTGTCCTGGCTACCGACATTGACAATGTCTTTCTTGTGTTAACCGCAAGGCAACTTAATCCCGATCTTTATATTATTGCAAGGGCAAGCCATGAAGAGGCAAAGTCAAAGTTGCAGGCAGCCGGAGCAAACAAGGTGGAATCACCTTATGAGATTGGGGCAATAAGTATGGCTCAAAGGATACTCCGCCCAACTGTAACAAATTTTCTGGACCAGGCATTTGATTATAAACGGAAAGACATTCATATGGAGGAAATGTTTGTAAGCGCCTCTTCCAATCTTGTGAATGTTATGTTGAAAGATTCAGGTATCAGACAGAATTACAATCTAATAATAATTGCGATAAAAAAATCTGATGGCAGTATGTTGTTCAACCCATCTTTTGAAAGCGTTATTAAGGCTGGAGATACACTTATTGCAGTCGGAGAGAACGCAAACCTTCAGAAACTGGCGCAAATTCTGGATCCTCAGGTTGGGGACTGAAGAAAAGATGAACATCGAACGTCGAACGTCGAACATCGAATTTCGCACCTCGTTCCCACGCTCCTGCGTGGGAACGAGAGAAAAATTGGTAGCGCCGAAGGCGCATTCATTAACTTTAGGCGCTTTAGGCGCTTTAGGCGCTCCAAGGTTATATCTTGTAAATTATTCTCTTTTCAGTAATGACAATATCTACATGCTTATCATGGGACTCAACAGGCGCTTGCTGAATTATCTGGCTTTCAAGGGCAAGAGCGACCTTTCTGGTGGTAATTGATAGTTTTGGAATAAGCCTGTCATAGCAGCCTTTGCCCGATCCTATCCTTCCGCCCTTTTCATCAAGAGCAACCCCCGGAATTATTGCTATATCGATACCGTCAATAGGCACAATTTTACAATACTTCGGGTCAGGCTCCCGAACTCCTCTTGGACCAGGCTTCAAACCAGAATCAAGGCTGTCAACCCTCATTAGTTGCATTGTATGCTTTGTTGCATCAAAAGCAGGAAGCACAACTATCTTGTTGGATTTCAAACATCTTTTTATTATATCGTTCGTAACAACTTCACCGTTGGCATGCATATAAAGCAAAACAACCTTTGCTTCAAGAAAGTTGGCAAATCCAAAAAGCCGTTCTTCTATTTCTCTGGTTTTTTCGATTAATTCACCGACGGAAAGTGTTTTTAGCTCTTTTACTATATTCTCGCGTATTTCACATTTTTTTTCTTGAATATTTTCCATATCCTTCTCCGGATGTTGACATAGGCTTTTTTTGTAACCGTTCACAGGTTCACGGTTCAGAGGTTCAGGGTTATTTTTCTTGGAGCGCAGGGCTAACTGTTATGCACCAATATTTTCAAATCGAAGATTGTTACGCGCAGCGCAGGCACTTGCGCCGCGTGGCAGTTAGCCTTTAGCTAAAAGCTAATGGCTAATAGCTTTATCCTGAACCTTTGAACCTTGAACCTGTAAACGGTTGCTTTTTTATTATATATGTATTAACTAATAAAGTCAACCTTCAATAATCATTGACTATATAAGGTGTGCATGATATTTTATGATAGTTTAGTCACTAAGGCGCCAACTTGCCTGCTGGCATCCAGGATATGTAACTTCTCAATAAGTTCGGGCAATAGCATCTACCGAAGTTTTGTCAATAGTTGGTCGTGTGATGAGAAATCTCTCGCAGGGGCGGCTTTACGCCGCCTGCCGAGTCGATTCTGGCGGGATAAACCGCCCCTACGGCTGTAATTCCGAATATCGCCAGAGGTTATTGAGAAGTTACGGAATTATAAGATAATTTTTTTAAAATTCATAATTTAGGAATTGCGAATTTAGGAATTGATCCGCCTGCGGCGGACTACTGATTTTAATCCCTTAATTCCTCAATCCCTTAATTGTGACTACTCACGTAGTCAGGCTGAAGCTGTTTAGACTGAAGGCTGGGGGGCACAAGAGTACGATTGCCATACTTTGGCGGAAATATCTGATTCTTACGTCAAACATAGATTCAAAATGCGCTTTTTCCTAACAGTCCTCAGCCTTCAGCCTATGCACCTGAGTAGTTACCATATTTTTAAATATACTTATTATTATGCTTGAAATCAAATTTGTAATACAAAATTTTTCACAGGTAAAAAAAGCCCTTTTAATGCGAGGCGAAACAACCGACATTGAAATTTTAAAAGATTGTGATTCCACTCGCAGGACAATTCTACTTGAGACTGAAGAACTAAGGCATCGCCGTAATCTGGTTTCCGAGCAGATTGCAAATATGAAGAAAGCAGGTGAAGACACAGATGACCTGATTGCTGAAATGCGTGATGTTTCAACCAAAATAAAAGCATTAGATAAGTCTTTATCTAACAATGACGAAAAAATTCATAAGATCATTATGGAGTTGCCGAATATTCCGCATCCGTCGGTTCCTGTGGGAAAGGATAGTTCCGATAATCCTGTTGTCAGACAATTCGGAAAATGCCCGGAGTTTGAATTCAAGCCTGCCCCTCACTGGACTCTGGGAGAAAATTTAGGAATACTCGATTTTGACAGAGCTTCCAGGATTGCAGGGGCTCGCTTTCCTCTCTATTTCGGAGCAGGCGCAAGAATGGAAAGGGCTCTTATAAATTTTATGCTTGATATTCACACTGCAGAGCATGGTTATAAAGAAACTCTGCCCCCTTTTATTGTAAATCAAAAAAGCATGACCAATACCGGTCAACTCCCGAAGTTTAAGGAAGACCTGTTTAAACTTGAGGGGTGGGATTACTTCTTGATTCCTACGGCTGAAGTGCCGGTTACAAATATTCACCAGGATGAAATATTAGACGAAAATATGCTGCCTGTTCTATACGCTGCATATACCCCATGTTTTCGCAGTGAAGCCGGTTCTTATGGAAAGGATACAAGGGGCTTAATAAGGCAGCATCAGTTCAACAAGGTGGAGCTGGTCAAATTTTCCAGGCCCGAAGACTCTTATGATGAACTCGAAAAACTCTTAAATGACGCTGAAACCATCTTGAAAAGGCTTAACCTCCCTTATCAGGTTGTTTGTTTGTGTACCGGAGATATAGGCTTTTCAGCGGCAAAAACCTATGATATCGAAATTTGGATGCCTGCTCAGGGTGTTTACCGGGAGATTTCATCCTGCAGTAATTTTGAAAGTTTTCAGGCAAGACGGGCTAATATCAAATTTAGAAGAAAAGGTAGAAAGGGAATCCAGCTTGTCCATACATTAAACGGATCAGGGCTTGCCATAGGGCGAACAGTTGCAGCCATACTTGAAAATTACCAGCAGCCTGACGGGTCTGTAATAATTCCCGATGTACTTCAACCATATATGGGTGGAATGGAAAGAATAGAAAAATGAAGACTGAAGATTTTCCAATAGAGATCAGGCCATATATTATTCCAAGACAAAAAGGGAAAGTTGTTTACCGATGTCTTGGCTGCGGCCATGAATTCGGCATTGAGAAGCTGCTTTATACATGCCCGGATTGCGGCCGGGTTCTGCTTATTTATGATCTGCAATTCGACCGGCTGAAAAAAATACCGGGAAAATTGTGGCGTAAAATTTTCGATTATCGCAGGATGCTCACAATCCCTGCTCTAAAAGGGATATATCTATACCATGAATTTATCGGTCCGCTTATGCCTCTTGACTGCGTGATCTATCTTGGCGAGGGGCATACCCCTGTTATAGAAGCCAATTCTTTTCTACAGAAAAAAGCTGGCGTCAGATTCTTTTTTAAAAATGACGGCCAGAACCCAAGCGCCTCATTTAAAGACAGGGGAATGGCAAGCGCCCTGAGCTATATCAATTTTCTTGTCAAAAAAGGGCATATTTCCGATGTGCTGGCAATCTGTGCTTCCACCGGGGATACATCTGCTTCAGCAGCGCTGTATGCTTCCTTTCTTCAACCTCATGTCAAGTCTGCGGTACTCCTTCCGCACAAAAAGGTAACTCCCCAGCAACTGTCCCAGCCTCTGGGAAGCGGAGCCTCTGTGTTTGAAATTCCAGGTGTATTCGACGACTGCATGAAGGTTGTTGAAGCTATGTCGGAAAAATATAATGTAGCTCTTTTAAACTCCAAAAATGCCTGGAGGATATTAGGGCAGGAATCATATTCATATGAGATCGCTCAAAATTTTGAATATAACATGAAAGATAAAGTCATAGTATTACCGATCGGCAATGCCGGCAACATTAGCGCTATTATCAGCGGATTTTTGAAATTTTATGAGACCGGCATAATAGACAGCCTGCCGAAAGTTATCGGGGTTCAGTCAAAACATGCAAACCCTGTTTACCGGTATTATCTGGAGCCTGATGCAAAAAAGCGAAGATTTATTCCTGTAACCGTAAAGCCCAGTGTGGCTCAGGCAGCCATGATTGGAAATCCTGTTTCAATGCCCAGGGTAATATATCTCGTAGATCTTTATAACCGTATGTCCGGCAAAAAGAACATTTTTTTCATAGAGGTCCCGGAACAGGCCATAATTGACTGGGAACTTCTCGCTAATCGCAATGGGCATATCGCCTGTACCCACGGGGGAGAATCTTTGGCCGGTCTTGTTGAGGCAAAAAAACAGGAAATTGTTAAAAATAATGATATTGCCATTATCGATTCAACCGCTCATTCACTGAAATTTTCCGGGTTCCAGGAGATGTATTTTGAAAATAGATTCCCCGCGGAATTTGAAATCACTCCTGATCCGGATCTTGTAAACTCTCCTGTTTTAATACATCCAAAGGATTTAAAAAAGGTCCCGGCCCCTGGAAAACCAATAAAAGGGGATGATTTTAAGCAATTTGTCAAACGTGTATCAGAAGAAATCGCAACAACGCTGAATCTAAAAATTAATTAATTCCCCCCTTGAGGGGCAGGGCCACGTCATTTAAACATGTAATTGCTTGTAATAAATAAAGTTACTGGCTTATAAAAATCATGAAAATTCCAAGCGCCAAAATACAAATCTCAAACAAATCTCAATGACCGAGATTCAAATTTCAAAACAGATAGAATGACGGCGAGACATACAATAAGTAATTGAAATGTTTTGGTCATTGTAATTTGTAATTTTGATATTGTTTCTCTCGTTCCCACGCTCCCGCGTGGGAATACATACCAGCTTCATCATACTCTGCTTCCCTTAGGGCTTGGCAGGAAATAACTTCACATTTCAGGCGCCGATGCATCCCGCCTGACTGCGTTGCGAAAGCTCCGAATATGCCTGATATTCCTGCGCTTTCGTGCCTTGCCAGCCGGGCGCCTCAACACTTAAAATTGCGAACTTATTTCTGAGCGAACCCTAAGACAACCCGGAAGGAAGAACAGGAAGGTATTGAAAAGCAGAATGTAGCCCTGGCGCCGCTTTCAACCCCCATGCTTGCAGGACCTGGCGCCATAACTGCTGTTCTGGTATGGCAGCAGCGGCCTGACATCCCTGTTAGCATGCCATTATTGTTTATACCTAAGTTGAGCGATTTATTGCGAAGATATGTGCTGAGATCTTGATGCATAAGGGTTTGCGAAAACCACAGGCATACCCGTGGATATGTCGAGGATTTTTACGAATCCTTGATGCGCAAGAGATTGGTGCAGATCGAGTAAAAAATCGCTCAATTTAGGTTATAGTAATTATTACAGCGTGCCTTGGTATTTATTTTGTCTTTTATTTCGGAGAATGGATTCGGAAGATGATGGGCGTCGGAGGTATTCGAGTAGTTACACGCCTCATGGGACTTTTGCTTGCGGTCATTGCTGTCCAATTCATTGTCAGTGGATTTCAGCAGATTCGCTGAATGATGTGAAAATATTAAGTCCAAATAGTCAACGATTCCCTTAAGATTTCACATCATGTTTTCGAAGCGCATGAAATCATTGACATTCTCCCGGATGTCATGGTTGTTTTGTTTCTCAGCCTTATTCCACCTTGATCCTGGTCATTTCTTTTTTATTTTCGGCAGATGCTTTTTTTTCAAGAACTTCAATTTTATTATCTACCAGGGATCTGATCCCCTTGAAAAATTCAACCCGGGACTGCATCATATGCTTATAAAATTTTGATTTTTTTCCAAAAGCCTTCTCAAAATCGGAAAAAAACTTACCAGCCAAACAAAATTGTGTCTCTTTTTCATTCTTTTCTTTTTCCATAATCCTCTCCTTTAAAATGAATACATAATTGCCGGCCTTTAAGGGTTGCCTTGACCGATTTTGTAGCCGCCACTTGTCTTGGCAGGAGTATGTGTCGTTTAAAACCAGCTATCCGGATGATCAATTCGTCCGAAACCTTGCTTATTTCAATATCCTTTTTTTCAAGAAACGGCAGATTCATCATCAACTGGTATTCCCCATTTTGTTTTGTCAGATTATACGGTTTACCTTCAAAAAATCTATCCAACGGATTTCTGTTTCCGTATATCTGATCAGCCAATGCTTTGAGATCGTTATGCCCAAGCACTTCGCCCTTGAATAGGTTAACCGGAAATATCGGAATCGGGCTAAAATAATCTTTTGCTTTATCAATATACTGTTTCTGGTTGCAGATCCAATCTTTAAAATAGACATCATTTACTTCATCGGGCAAAATCCGGTTTATAATAATGCCATCTATATTTATATTATAAAGGCAAAAATACATAAAAGCCCGCTGAGTCTCTTTTAAAACGATCTTTTCAGGATTAGTAACCAGACGAACTGTTGTTATTTTCGGGTCAACAAGAATTGCATCCACCCCTTTTAGGCGATCAAACAAATTCTGAACAGCAGCAAAATAGTCATCACCCGGCAAAGGGACATCATAAATCCTCTCTGCCACCGGGCGTACATACTTTATGATGGTTTTTTCAATTCTGAATATTTTTTTCATATACCACTCTAATGTGGTCGGAATACTGATAAATCTTAAAGATTCACCGGTGGGAGCACAATCGAGTATTATTACATCAAAAGTTTTTTCAATAACATAACGGTTGATGTAAAGAAGCATACTGATCTCTTCCATCCCCGGTAAAATGGCAAGCTCCTCAGCCAGCATGTCATCTAAACCAGCGGTGTTTAACAGAGTCGAAAGATATGAATGGATCGTGCCCCAGTTTTTTTCAATCTCTTCCTGGATGTCCAATTCCTGGATCCACAGATTTTCGCTGAGTTTTACAGGTTTTCCCTTGTTTTGATCAAGAAGGTCGCGATCCAGATTGAAAATATCCGAAAGACTGTGCGCAACATCTAAAGACATGATTACAGTCCTGTGACCGGCTTCAGAAGATTTTATTCCTGTGGCAGATGCAACGCACGTTTTTCCTACCCCGCCTTTTCCCGCAAAAAAGATGATTCGCATTTTAAAATTCCTGACTCTTTTTAAAAAAAATAATATCTTGCAATATAATCTATATCATGGCCTTATGAAAGCAAATTATCAATTTTAATAAAATTGGTCTGAAGTAGCTATCCCCGGACTATCTGCTTTGTTAAATATATTCTTTACGTTTTTTCTGATTTCTGCCATAATCTTTTAGTTGAATGAGCATACCTTTTTATCTTACTGGTTAATTTAAAATTGTAAAGTATCATTTAGTCCTAAAATGGCAGGCAAGGCAACAAAAACCTTCCCTGAAACCTGGTTATACATAGGAGATGTATAAGACTGGTTATGAAAATACAAGCCATATACTACCCGGATCAATCAACAAAATGTAATCGGCCTTTGTTTATGGTTCCGGTTTCAGCAGGTTTTCCTTCTCCTGCAGAAGACTATATGGAAGGCAAGCTGGACCTGAACAAACATCTTATCAAACATCCTGCCGCAACATTTTTTGTGAAAGTAACCGGAAGCTCCATGATCGATGCAGGAATACATACCGGAGATATATTGATTGTGGATCGCTCAATCGAACCTGCCAATAACAATGTCGTAATAGCGATAGTTAATGGCGATTTAACAGTAAAAAGAATTCGTGTAACAAAAGGCAAGATTTTTTTGATGCCTGAAAACAAAGATTATAAACCTTTACAGATCAAGGCGGAAATGAGCTTTGAAGTATGGGGTGTTGTAACAAATGTAATCCATCCCCTTTAATTGCAGTTAATTAAACCACGAATTCCGCCTGTGTGACCCTAAAAGATTTGACCGTTCCGGCCTTCGCAGCCGCTTCGGCGGAGTATGCTGGCGAAGTCTGCTCGCTCTGCCAATTTATAAATTGGCAGAATTCCTTATTCAAAATTCGATGTTCGATGTTCGATGTTCGATGTTCACGTAGGTGATTTAATGATGTCTCCCGTTTTTGCACTTGTAGATTGTAATAACTTCTATGTTTCCTGCGAGCAACTGTTTAGCCCTAAGCTTATTGGAAAACCTGTAGTTGTACTTTCCAATAATGATGGCTGCGTTATCGCCAGATCAAATGAGGCCAAGGCTATCGGCATCCAGATGGGTATCCCTGTATTTAAGATACGTGATATAATTAAAGCATACAAAATTCATGTTTATTCATCCAATTATGCCCTCTATGGCGATATGTCACAAAGGGTGATAGAAATTCTCCTGAAATTTAGCCCTGATGTTGAAATTTATTCTATTGATGAAGCCTTTTTGGATCTGTCCGGGTTCAAGACATGCGACTTAACCGATTATGGATATTCTATAAGGTCTAAAATAAAGAAGTGGACAGGCATCCCTGTTTCTGTCGGTATTGCGGAAACCAAGACACTTGCCAAGATCGCTAACCGCATAGCTAAAAAGTCTCAAAACACAGATGGCGTATTGGATATAACCAGATCCCCTTATCAGGATAGAGCCCTTGCAACAACATCTGTAGAGAATGTCTGGGGTGTAGGTCAAAACTATTCCAGACTTCTAAAAAGCGCCGGCATCAATAATGCGCTGCAACTTCGCAATGCCTGTAATAACTTTATAAAAAAGGAAATGGGCATACCAGGAACTAAAATTCTTCAGGAACTTAAGGGAATTTCATGTTACCCTCTGGAACAATATCCACCTCCTAAAAAAGAAATTACAGTATCCAGATCATTCAAACATCCCATTGGAGACATAGCTGATATAAGTGAAGCAATAGCCGCTTATGCATCTAAGGGGGCAGAAAAGCTAAGAAATGCCCATCTTGAGACAAATATACTTGTGGTATTCCTGATGACAAATCCTTACAACAGGCGGGCAAGGTACTTTAACATGAAAACTATACGGCTTCCTTTCTCAACCGCTGACACCTCAGAACTTATCAAATATGCCTGCATTGGACTTAACGAAATTTACAGAAAAGGTTATCTGTATAAAAAAACAGGGGTTATATTTAGAGATTTATCATCTGATAGCCACTCTCAGATGACTTTCTTTGATTATCAAAAAAGGAGACAATCCAGAGAAGTTATGCAGACCTTTGACAGAATAAATAAGAAATTTGGTTCAGACTCCATCAGGTATGCAGCCACGGGGTCTACCCCAAACCAGAAGTGGAAAACAGTATTTCAGAGACGTTCACCTTCATATACAACGAATTGGGACCAATTACCCAGGGTATTATAACAGCCATGTGCGGACGATTTACACTATACAGCTCCCTTAATAATCTTAAAAAGGCCTTTGACATTGACACTGTAACGTGTGGGATCGAGCCTAATTACAATATAGCTCCCAGCCAGGAAGTATATGCGATTATCCGGGGGAGCAGACTGAAGCAGAATGACAATCGCCTGGGAAAACTGCATTGGGGGCTTGTGCCTTCCTGGGCAAAGGACATATCAGGAGCTTCCAGACTTATTAACGCCCGTGCCGAAACATTACAGGAAAAACCAAGCTTTAAAAGAGCCTTGAAAAAAAGACGCTGCCTTATAATAGCCGATGGATTTTATGAATGGAAAGAAAAGCAACCGTGGTATTGCCTTCCGGTTGCCGGCAGTCTATTTGGTTTTGCCGGGCTCTGGGAAACATGGAAGGGAAATAATAAATCAGCCTATCACTCCTGCACGATCATTACCACTGAGGCAAGTGAATCAATTAAGGAAATCCATGATCGAATGCCCGTCATTCTTAAGCCGGAGTCAATCAAAGAATGGCTTAACCCCGCAACTCAGGAGTATGAGAAACTAAGTATGATCCTGAAGCACGGCCATGTTGCGAGAATCAGAACTTATCAGGTTTCAAAATTTGTCGATTCCCCCAGGAATAACAGCCCTCGCTGTATAAAGCCTATAGCTGATTAATTGTGAAGCTCCCCTGCCTTTTCATAGATAAGGCGCAAAGCGTCACGGTAGCCCCAAACCTTCTCTTCATTACGATTCTTCAAAAACGGTTTTCCCAAAATAATGGTATTAATCCGGGACTGGTCAACATTTATGCCTTCAATGCGGTTCGAAGAAATAGCGCTCTCAATTAAGGCATGCTCGCGAAGAATCTTGTAACCAGAAATTTACAAACTCAAAAAAATAACTTGCCAACAACCTGATGTGGCGGGCAGTTAAATTTAAAACGGCTGACTGTTTGAGCATGTTAGTGAGCGTTAAGAAAGAACGACGACTGAATAAAATTTTCTATTAGTCAGATAATGTCGGGTTTAGCAAGCTTTTTATAAAATGGTTGCTCTAAGTTATTTCTTTACGCTCACTTACAAGCGAGTTTCAGCCGTTCTTAAATTTAATTGTCCGCTGCCTCAGGTTAACCACATAATGAGTTTGTAAATTTCTGGTAACAGGCCACTATCAGCCAATACTTTGCTCGAACGGGTTACTTCTTTTTCAATGAATATCCCCGTGGGTTTCCTTCTTGACGATATAAACTTATAAACTGAGCTAACGTCCCGCAAGTCTCGTTCAGGTTATATATCACATGGAGGCTTTCTTTCTCGCAGACTGCTTTTCTTTTCATCTGTCAACGCCTTTTGAAGAGTCCACTTGTCTTGGCTATATCTATCTTTTTTCTTAATCAGCAACCAGTTATTTTCACCATGTCCTTTCATTTTGACCAATGTGAACCCTCCTTTAAGAATTTTTCCATTAAGTTC
>JAYENE010000239.1:0-3328 GCA_034721935.1 Thermodesulfobacteriota bacterium | reverse complement strand
CATAAATCCGAGTGATTTTCATGGTATTTCTCTCTCAAATACGTTTGATGGTAGATAACGTTATGCACGTGTCTGAAGTTCTGCGAAGCCAAGATTTTGACGAATCTCATGTTCTGACATGTTAATCACCACATAAATCTGTATCCTTCAGATGATTTAACCATATCCTCTGCCATTCATCCTACCCCACAAACCCCGCGACCGACCCGACCTCCGCATCCATCACGCCAGCCTCCCGAAGTGACGGACCTCGTTTTAGAAAAACGAGGCATCAAAGTTCATGCGTAGGATTTAATTTGCCTATGACTTGTTTAGTTTTTTAACATCAATTAAAATTTGATTTGAGATAGATGAAATGCTTCAAATTGTCTGTTTTTCAATCATTGACTCCTTTGCTACTGCAATTTGTTGTTCCAAAGTGCCGATTTGCTTGGTTAGCTCTTTTTTTCTTTCCTTTAAGTTCTTTATCGCCGAATTTGAATCATAGCCTGAATCATCCGGCATTAAGAATTGAATTAAGCCACCACCTATTGCTACTATGATAAGGTACCACGATAACAGAATTATGAGTAAAATTAGAATTTTCCAGCCAATACCTACATTTTCAGAGGATAGTCCAGCGATAAGCAAAAGTGATACTAAAATCCCACCAGCCATAATCAATAAACCTTCCATTCGTCCTTTGCTTTTCTTTTTACGTATTTTTCCAATTTTATTTGGGATGTCATGGAATTCTACTTTGGCAGTTGTGAGCCTATTTTCTAATGAACTTGCATTATTTCTAAGTGATAACTGAACATCACTTAGTAGATTTTTACTGTCAGACATTATTCGTAAAGCATCATCGCATCCAAAATAACTGTGCATATTTAATTTAGTCTTTGCATTAGATATACTATTACAAATTAATTCATACTTTCCTACATCATCCTGTGATGCATAGCCACTACTAAACCATTTATTAATTCTTTGTGCATCAAATTCTGCATTAGATATTTCTTTTTCATCTCTTGTATTAGTTTCTTGAAAGATATCTTCAAGCAAAGCATCAATTTGAGGTCTAATACTATCAAACATCGGGTCGATTTTTGCTTTTATAAAAAAATTTCGATCCATCTGTATTGCTTTCTGCAAAGAAATGTTAATCGTGCTAACTTCCGAATCTGAAATAATATCATCCTCTCAATTATTTTATACGGTTTTTTGAAAGATATGCTGCATATTGATAACGAGCCTCTGGATAATCTGGAGATAAGTCCATAGCTAATTTGGCACTATCCAGCGCTTTTTTAATATCTTCCAAACAATAATAAACACGACTGATTAACAAAAGGCTAAAACTTTTGTAATAATTTGTCCGTGCATTTTTTAATGCATATTCAAATCTATCACGAGCGTTTTTTAGATCATCCATTCTTAAATAAGTATAACCCATTGTTATATAAATTCGATAATCCAATGGGTTCAACTTTACTGCCTCTTGAAGTAAGCTTAAACTTTCCGTAACCATACCACGTTCAAGAGATGCCATGCCCATTTTAAGTATCTCGTCGGATTCTGTAGCTCGTGGATTTTTAACCATATCGTGAATCCCAGTCAAAACCTCAAGCTGCCGTTCCATTTGCCACATCATCTCAGCATGATTGAATTCAAAAATATCAGTAAGTTCTTGAATGGCACCAACCACTTCACCAAGAGATTGACTAACACGATCAGACATGCGGTCAAAATTACTTGACATCTCATTCACAGAATCTCTGTACGCCAAAGCAAGATTATCCATAGTAGACAATTGTTGATACCCTATCTTTTCGATGGTTTTCGTTGTTTGATTTTGGGCTTGTATGTAGCAAGCGCTTGTTTTATGATTTCCGCCGCAATGAAAACATATTGACATCAGCAATCTCCTTAATTACATGTTATCTGTTTAGTTATTAGAAATTCATGAGAAAATTGTTTTAATTTTCCATCGTTTCTCCGAGCATGAATCCCCATCCTGCAGTCACCAAACCCCGGACTTAAGTCCAATGCCTGTACATAGCGATTTCCTGCCACCCACCTTACCGTTGCGCTCAAGATCAAGTTCATCAGTAACCATACCAACGAGGATATTGTAAGACTGCCATGTTGATCGCGTGAGTTTCATGCATTTGCGATGGGGGCGTCATGACACTTAAAACCAACGCAGATTTCACAAGTGTTCGTTAAGTAATCCTGCCATTCAATGCAGCACTCTTATTAATGGTGGTGTGACGCTCCCGGCATATTATTACTTGTGAGTTCCCTTACGAACTTCCCACCCAGTAGAGCCTGAAACCACACACAATCAGTACCGGCACGCCTCTTTCACCAACGCGCCCCCGCCTTTCGCTTGCAATTCCACGCCAACCCTTTCAGCATGTTCCACGTACCCTTCCACCGGAATCGTCTCATCCACCCGTTCATACCGGCTGCCATCGAGCGACAGCACCTCGGCACGCACCCGGACACGATCGCTGCCGACCATCTCAGCAAACGCGCCGATCGGGATGTCGCACCCTCCGCCGAGAACGCTGATCACGATCCGTTCGATCTCGGTCTCGATTCTCGTCTGGCTGTGATCGAGCGCACGCACCGCAGCCCCTGCGCCGGAGTCCGCAAGCGTCACGGCTGCTATCGTACCCTGATTGGCTGACGGGATGAAATGCTCGATATTGAGCCGCTCAAACCCGATATCCCAGCCCAGCCGTACAAGTCCTGCCTCCGCCAGAATAATCCCGTCATATACCCCTTCGCGTAGCTTTCTCATGCGGGTGTTGATGTTGCCACGCAGATCGATGATATCGAGGTCGCTACGGAACCGGTGCAGTTGGGCTCTGCGGCGGAGCGACGATGTGCCTATGACTGCGCCTGCAGGCAGGTCGTTGATGCTCGTACCGTCTCCGTTGCCGCCTCCGCTAACATCACCCGTGATCAGAACGTCATACGGAGGATCCCGCTTGAGGATCGCTGCGGTCGTCAGTTGCTCCGGGCGTATCGTGGGGATGTCCTTCATCGAATGGACTGCTATATCGATATCGCCGGCAAGCGAGTGTTCATCGATCTCACGCACGAATGCTCCGACGCCCCCGACATTGGAGAGTTCGTGCAGCGGGCGGTCCGTGACCAGATCGCCGTGTGTCTTGATGGTGCGAACCTCGGTCTCGATGCCGATCTTCTGCAACTCCCTGGCGACGATATCTGCCTGCGCAAGCGCAAGCGTACTCCCGCGTGTTCCGATGATCATACATGCTGCTCTTGGTTGCGATGTGCATAAATGTTGCGAATCGAAGGGGCGGGGGCGGGGGAC
>JAYENE010000238.1:0-3330 GCA_034721935.1 Thermodesulfobacteriota bacterium | reverse complement strand
TTTTTATAAAAGGATTGCTCTAAGTTATTTCTTTACGCTCACTTATGTGCGAGTTTCAGCCGTTCTTAAATTTAATTGTCCGCTGCCTCAGGTTGACCAGATAATGAGTTTGTAAATTTCTGATTAATACTTGAGAAAGGAAAAGGATAAATGAAAAATGGTCTGGGTTTTGTAGCGGCTGTTAATCTTGTTATATGGGCAGGCATTGCTTTATATCTGTTTGTTCTGGATCGCAGGCTCAAGAAGCTGGAACAGATGTATGAAGAGCAGAGGACAGAGGACAGAGGACAGAGGACAGAGGACAGAGGACAGAGGTCAGAGGTCAGAGGATAGAGGATAGAGGATTGTTGATTTATGCAAAAAAAAGCTTACATAATCGGAGCTGTTATTATAGTTCTTGCGATGTTTATGGCCATGCGTTCATTTAAATCCACCCTTACCGCATACGTCAGCGTCAGCGAGGCCACAACAAGCAAGACTGGTGTGCAGGTGGCCGGCATAGTGGTCAAGGATTCCGCCCGATATAATTTGAAAACCAATAACCTGATTTTTACACTTAGAGAAGATGGCGGGGATGAGATGCCGGTCGAATATAATGGCCCAAGTCCTGGAAATTTGAATGACGCCACAAAAGTTGTCGCCATAGGCAAATACGAACCAGACAAACAGGTCTTTATGGCTGTGGAACTGCTGGTTAAATGTCCCACTAAATATGAACAGAGGGTTAAAGGAGAATGAATAATTTCGGCGAGCTTTTAATATGGTTGGCGCTTTTTGCCTTGTTTGTATCATCTGCCGGCTACCTTTGGTTGTGGCTCAAAAAGGAGCATAAAGCTGCCCGAATGGCTGCCCGCGCAGGTTTTGTCTCCTTTGCAGCTTTTATGACCATAGCATCGATCCATTTGATGCTTCTGATACTCAATCATGATTTTACATACAGTTACATTGTCCAATATTCGTCCCGCGATCTTAAGCTGGCATATTTAATCAGTTCCTTTTGGGCAGGACAGGAAGGAAGCTTTCTTCTATGGGTATTATTAGGGTCGTGGCTTGGCCTGCTGCTTATGTTTAAAGCCCGGAACATGGAAAAGCATGTCATGCTCATCTATAACCTGAACAACATCTTTCTTACAATCCTGTTGATAAAGCAAAGCCCTTTTAACCAGCTTCCCTTTCCTCCTTCTGATGGTTATGGACTTAATATGCTCCTGCAGGATCCATGGATGGTTATCCACCCGCCTATAGTGTTTTTGGGTTATGCGGCATTTGCCGTGCCGTTTGCATACGCAATCACCGCTTTATGGAAAAGGGAATATGATGCATGGATTAAGCCGGCCATGCCATGGACGCTTTTTGCTTTTGTAACTCTTGGAGCCGGAATCATTATTGGCGGATACTGGTCTTACAAGGTTCTGGGCTGGGGTGGATACTGGGCCTGGGATCCGGTTGAAAATGCATCTCTTCTGCCGTGGCTGTTAATCATAGCGCTGATACATGGCATGGTTTTGCAGTATAAACGCAAAAAATTGCACAAAATGAATTTACTATTGGCGGTTTTTTCTTTTATTCTGATAATATATTGCACCTTTTTGACAAGATCAGGCGTTCTGTCCGATTTTTCAGTGCATTCATTTGTGGATCTCGGCATCACCGGCTGGCTGGTTTTTTTCATACTTGCATTTCTGATCATCTCCCTTGTCCTTTTCTTTTTACGGCTAAAAGATATGCCTTTATCGAAAAAGGGGAATAATATTAACCTCCTTTCCAGGGAATTCGGTCTTATCTGCGCCATTGTTTTGCTTTGTATTTCCACAATACTTATCGGTCTTGGCACGTCCGCGCCTCTAATTACAAGGCTGCTTGAAAAAGCCTCAAAGGTGTCAACGCAATATTATGTTGACACTACTTTGCCTCTGGGTATTCTTATGGCCTTTCTTCTGAGTATTGTTCCCCTGATGACCTGGGGTAAAAACAGGTTTTCAAAACTTATGCCCGGATTAATATCTGTAATCGTATGCGCATCTGTCTCAGGAATCATAACTCTTGTAAGCGGTTATCGCGGCATCGGAGTTTTACTTTTTTCAATGTTCGCAGGAGCCGCCACATGCATCAATCTCTTTTTTGCGGCAAAACTCATTAGAAAAAAAATTACGATTTCCGGCGCCGCGATTGCTCATCTCGGCGTTGGCCTGATGTTTATCGGTTTTGTGGCATCCTCTGTCTATGACCGTTCAGATAAGGCGCTGCTGAAACAGGGCCAGGCGCAAAATATTATGGGTTACGAATTCATATTCAGCGCCCCGGAGTTTTTAAAAGAAGGGAAAGGTTTTCGCCTGCGCCTGCCGCTGGAGGTAAAAAAAGGAGAGTCTCAATTTGCCGCGCTTCCTGATATCTACTCCGAGCCCGGCAGAAATGGCCAGATAAATCGTTTTATTCATCCGCATATCCAGCGCGGCTTGCTTGCAGACCTTTATATAGCGCCTGTAAATTATGACCCCGGCAAAAAGAAAGCAGGCTTTAACAAACAGATCCTGCTGAAAAAGGGGGACACAATCCAGTTGCAAGACTATGAGCTGACATTCACCGGTTTTGAGGTGTCATCCATGATGGGGGCTGCCGGGTTTAACGATAAAGACATGGCTGTCGGCGCTAATATTCTTGTCTCATATAAGGGAGGAGATCCTGTAAACCTGAAACCGGTCATAATCATGGGCCGGACAAAAAGCCCGTCCGGTAGTGTTAAACTGCCGGGCCCCAGGGAGGCCTATATTGTCCTGGCCCGCATAGACGCCACCACTAAGAGCATCATCCTTATTTACCATGAGCGCATGGATACAGTGGCAAAAGATGCCGAATCGAGCCTTCCTTCCATTCTAATAGATGTCAGCATAAAGCCGGGCATGACATTGCTGTGGGCAGGAGTTTCTTTATTACTTTTGGGCGGGAGCATCGCAAATGTCCGCCGCTGTTAAAATATTTGATGTGCTCAAGAAAACGACGTAGCTGGGTAAGAGTGCAATACAAAAAAGTTACATCATTGATGATAATATCTTTAACCATTGAACAGACTGATTTAATGTCGAATGTCGAACAGGGAATGTCGAATGTCGAAGTCTTGTTCCTGTTTTGTTTGGCAGTGCCTATGCTTGTTACAAAAATCGAGATCAATTGTGTATTAATGACTTAAGAAACCTATATCAATTGGGTGCGGCTCTTATGAAACAAGTTAAAACAGCTGCAAATAGAGGGGTTTAGCATTATCAGCATTGGCTTTACGCTACTTTCTGGCAAGATAATCCAGTTGCCGAGGGATATCTCGGCTGATTGTTT
>JAYENE010000237.1:0-3335 GCA_034721935.1 Thermodesulfobacteriota bacterium | reverse complement strand
TTTTGTTATTCTGAAACAACCTTATCGCTTTGCTTTGCCTTCTTTTTCCCAAAAACCCTGGCGCCGATTATGCTTATTTCATACAGCAGCATTAAAGGAAAAGCCATCATTATCTGCGTCACAACATCAGGCGGAGTTAAAATAGCAGAGCCTGCAAAAAACAATATTAGCGCATATTTTCTGTTTTTTTTTAAAAAATCTACCGAAACCAGTCCCAGCTTGGCCAAGAAAGTAATAATAAGCGGAAGCTCAAAAACAAGTCCAAAGGCAAGAAGTAATTTGGCAGAAAAACTTAAGTATTCTCGCATGGACGGAAGAGGCTTAATTGTTTCAGATGCAAACCCTAAAAAAAACTTAAAACCAAATGGAAAAACAATAAAATATCCAAAAAGGGCGCCACCAACAAAGAAAACAGAGGACAAAAAAACTATCGGAACAAGAAGACGCCTTTCTTTTTTATATAACCCGGGAGTAACAAACATCCAGAATTGGTACAGAATAACCGGCGCCGCCAGCATAAACCCTGATAACAAAGCAACCTTTAAATAGGTAAAAAAAGCCTCGGGCAGACCTGTAAAAATCAGCTTGTCGTCTGCGCCCATCACCGATATAAGCGGATGAGATAAGATATCAAATAATTTTTCCTTAAACCCGTATGAAATAACAAACCCTAGGCCGATAGCTATAAAACAAGCGACAAGACGCTTTCTTAGCTCTTCCAGGTGGCCGGTAAAAGGGATTTTCTCATCCTCATTTTTGTTCATCTTTTAAAGGTCCTCTATCCTCTTCCTCTTCAGGCCCCTTTTTGCTTTTCTTATCATTTGAAGATGCTGAGATCTTCTGAGCCTTATCGTCAAGATCAATATTTACATCAACGGCTTCTCTGATATTATCATTCATTTCATCAAAAGTTTTTTTTACATCCGTCAATTCATTATCTACATCTATTGATTCTTTTAATTCACTTGTAGCCTTCTTAAATTCGCGCAATGCACGGCCCATGGATTTTGCAAGATCCGGGAGTTTTTTCGGGCCAAGAACTATAAGGGCTACAGCCAATATTAAAATCATTTCAGGCATACCAATGCCAAACATATAAATACCTCTAACTAAGGGCTCGCTCAAAAATAAATGGTAACCGTTCACAGGTTCACAGGTTCAAGATTCAAAGGTTCAGGATAAAGCTGTTAGTCATTAGCTGTTAGCGGCTACCAACATAAAGCAGGACCCTTTCGCCATTTTGTCCCCTATACCAATTTCGCAATCAATTAGTAGGGGCGGGTTTTAAACCCGCCCCTACGATGGATTTGGTTTTGTCCGGCGGGTTTTAAACCCGCCCCTACTCTGATTGAATTTGCATGCTGTTCCGCCTTACGTTGATAGCCGCTGTTAGCTAAAAGCTAAGAGCTAAGAGCTAAGAGCTAACATGCATAGCAGTTAACCCAGCGCTCCAAGAAAAATAACCCTGAACCGTGAATTTGTGAACGCTTACAATAAATGTAACGGTTCACGGTTCATGGCTGTCGGTTTACAGTTCACGTTTTTTTCAATGAACTATGCAACGAGCAATGTTGTATTTAGTACTTATTTTTCAGAAAACTGTCAAGCTTGCCGGCGACTTTACTCGACCACCCCGCCGCGCTCGCGCACTGCCGCGGCAGGTCGACCAATTTCCGGCTTTAGAATAAGAAAGTACAATTTCCCTGGATGTTGTATATGTCCCGCCGCTATTTCAGCATATATACCGTTTCCAAAAAATATATCTGCCCGGCCCGGACCAAGAATTGCCCCGCCGGTATCCTGGTTTAAAACAAATCGATTGCAGTCTTTCCATGTATGAATCTTGCCGGCTCCGTCTATTAGTGGTTTTTTTGTTTCAATAAAGGCCAGAGCGGCCTTTGGAAATATTTTTCTGTCTAATGCTATGGATCTGCCCGGAGTCAATTTGACATTGAGACAGCCCAGGGGGCCATCATTTTCTATTTTGAAAAACACATAACTGGGATTGTAATGCAAAACCGTGTCAAGCTCTTCTGGATTATCCCGCAAATAGGCTCGAATTTTCTGCATGGACATCTCTGATCCTGGTATTTTACCCTTTTCAATCAGATATTTTCCTATGCTTCTATACGGCCGGCCGTTTGAGGTATGATAATGAACATTAATTGTTTTTCCGTTATTTAGACAAATTTTTCCAGAACCTTGAATTTGAAGAAAAAAAAGATCAACCCGATCCTTTACCCATGCAATAGGCTCGGCCTTGCCTTCAAGACAACCTTCGTGCTCAATTTCTCTGCGTTCATAGTAAGGCACAACCTTATTTTCAAAAAATCTTCCGATTATTTTTTTATCTGAAAACTTTGGAGAAAACAGCGAAAGATCAATTACAGCCAGATCATCAGGCCATGCGTAAACAGGAAATCTGAATTCATTGCTTTGTGTTATGCTGCCCTCTAATGCTGGTTCATAATACCCTGTAAAAAGGACATTTCCTGATCCATTGCTTCGGCCATTGCTCCCGACAGACTTGTAAATTAGAAAATCAGACCTTATAAATCTATTCAAGTCATGTTTTGATGGTTTTCCCTGAATACAGTCTAAAAAATACTGCAAAGATTTAATCAGATGATCAGCGGTAAAGCTGTCTTTGCCGAACATGAAACTTCTATCAGAAGGAAGCCGTTGAAGATATGAAATGCTTTTACAGATGCTGTGTTCTAAGCCGTCGTAGAGCATATCATCTGCAAACACTGGATATTCTGATAAAGAGATTCTGGCGAGAGCCGCTTTTCTGACAACAGATGGCTCTTTTTTAACAGCAGCACATCCTCCAACAAACAAAACAAATATGATAACAAAACAGTTTATATTACAATAAAATCGGGTCATGTTTTTTTTGGCGCTTTATCGGTTACACCCACCATCCGCAGTCTATTGGGACTTTTTACGAATTCGTCAAATATTGATGGCTTCGTAAAAAGTCGTCACTCCGGTGAAAACCGGAGTCCAGATGATCTGCAACTACTTGAAAAGAGTGGATAGCGCTAAAGCTTCACTACGTGCCCGGCTTTCGCCGGAATGACGATGAAGGTAGTTGTTAGACTTTTTACGTAACCATCAAATATTGACTTAATAAAAAATATTATGTTAAACAAAAATATCACGCAAAATCAAGGCAAATTGAACCGCAAAAGCGAGCGCATTCCCCGTAGCTTGCGGTGAAGAACTAATAATTTTGTTGAACCGGAGAGAATCAATGAGCCAATATGATATTATTTTGGATGCAGCAGATATAGATCGTATAATGACAAGGATCAGCCATGAGATACTTGAAA
>JAYENE010000236.1:0-3343 GCA_034721935.1 Thermodesulfobacteriota bacterium | reverse complement strand
TTGTCATAAGCCACAATATATAGTGTTTATTGTAAATAAAAATTGTATATATTGATTTGTAGCTACTAAACAATTACCGTATTGTCCAGGAATACTCCTAAATTTGGGTGTCGTATTCTGAGGTCTGTAATTATAAAAACATATATATTTTACCACGAAGTTCACGACGAATTTTAAGTTTTAATCTTCATATCCGTTCGTGATCTTCGTGGTTTTTAAATCCAATCTTTTTTATTGAAAGATATAAGATCGTCGATTATTATATATTATATGAAACCTATTGTTGCCATAGTCGGCAGGCCAAATGTGGGCAAATCGACATTTTTCAATCGTATCACCAGATCAAAGGATGCGCTTGTTGACAATTTTCCGGGTGTCACAAGAGATAGAATTTGTGGTGATGCAAGCTGGAACGACATTGAATTTACCCTTGTTGATACAGGTGGATTTTCATTGGAAGATGAGAACGATTTTGCGCAGCAGATACGCTTCCAGGTTCAACAGGCAATTGAAGATGCAGATGTTATTACACTTCTGCTTGATGGAAAACAGGGAATCTCTCCTTTTGATAAAGATATTGTTGAAATTCTCCGCTCAATTACAAAGCCTGTTTTTTATGCTGTAAATAAAATCGACGGCCAGGAACTGGAAAAAAACATGTACGATTTCTGCAGCCTCGGTATTGATAAACTATACCCTGTTTCCGCTGAACACCGCTACGGTATGTCCGATTTTCTCGATGATCTAATTCTCGCGCTTCCGGAATTTGCCCCGGAAAAATCACAGGATATCATAAAGCTTGCCGTGGTCGGCAGGCCAAATGTCGGCAAATCATCACTTATAAACCGTATTCTTGGAGAAAACCGTCTTCTTGTCAGCGATATTCCCGGCACAACGCGTGACGTTATTGACACAGTCTGCGATATTAATGGCAAATCATACCTTCTTATTGATACTGCCGGCATCAGGCGTAAAGGTAAGGTTTCAAAAAAGCTTGAAAAGTTTTCAATCATAAAGGCGCTGAGAAGTCTTGACAGGTGTGACGTGGCGCTTATTGTCATGGATGCCGACGAAGGGATTACGGAACAGGACATAAATATTGCGGGATATGCTTTTGAGCGAGGATGTGGTTGTATCCTGCTGCTGAATAAATGGGATCTTATTGAGAAAGACAGCAAAACCGCAAAAAAGTATTATGACCGGCTGAGAATGGAAGCAAAATATCTGAGTTTTGCTCCAGCCATAACGATCTCGGCCTTAACAGGCCAAAGAGTTTCAAAAATCTTCAAGCTTGTGGATGAAGTTTACAGCCAGTATGCAATACGTATCGGAACCGGGCATATAAACAGGATATTAGACCGGGCAATTA
The DNA here is from genome assembly GCA_034721935.1 of Thermodesulfobacteriota bacterium. GTDB lineage: Bacteria > Desulfobacterota > Desulfobacteria > Desulfobacterales > ETH-SRB1 > Desulfaltia. Next base: position 1,974 of record JAYENE010000236.1, on the reverse strand, counting down.
AAAAAAATGAGCCCTCTCTTCACAAAGGAAAACGGCTTAAATTTTATTATGCCACGCAGGTATCAGCAAAACCGCCTACCTTTATCTGCTTTGTCAATTATCCTGATGCCGTCCATTTTTCCTACAAGAGATATCTTGTCAATCAGATTAGAGCAGAAGCAGGCCTCGACAAAACACCTGTCCGGCTATTCTTTCGCCAAAGGACAGGCAAGCTAAAAGGAAAAAAGAGATAAACATCGAACATCGAACGTCCAACATCGAACATCGAATGGGAAAAGATGAAGAAACAGAGGTCGGATGTCGGAGGTCAGAGGTCGGAAAAACAGCAACCAAATATTTCTGAGCTCTGAACATCTGAACCGTGAACCGTTACGTTTTTTCATTTGATTTTAAAATAATTTGAAGAGCAGAGCGACATCATTATTCGACGTTCGATGTTCAATGTTCGATGTTCGACGTTCATCTTTTGATGTTTTTTAATCCTGAATATCCTGTTAATCCTGTCAAAAAAAATCTATTTGAAGGATAAGAATTGGACCTGTTTGAATATAGAGCACAGAAAGCAGCAGATGCATCAAAGCCACTTGCTGAAAAAATGCGTCCGCAGAATCTTGATGAATTCATAGGTCAAAGAAATGCTGTGGGCAAAGGTTCTTTGATATGTCACGCCATTGAAAAAGATCGGATTTTTTCAATGATCCTCTGGGGGCCGCCCGGATGCGGGAAAACAACCCTTGCCAGGCTTGTTGCCAATGAAACCGGTTCATATTTTATTCATTTCTCTGCCGTGCTTTCAGGCGTCAAAGAGATAAGGGCTGTTATAGAAGACGCAAGAAATCAGCAAAAACTTTACCAGAAAAGCGCTATCCTTTTTGTGGATGAAATACACAGATTCAACAAGGCCCAGCAGGATGCATTTCTTCATCATGTAGAAAGCGGTCTTATCACATTAATCGGAGCTACCACGGAAAATCCTTCCTTTGAAGTAATACCCCCTCTTTTATCCAGATGCCGTGTAATAATCCTGGAGACTCTTTCATCAGATAATATTGCCGAAATAATTGACCGTGCTTTGAATGATAAAAAAAATGGGCTTGGCAATATTAATCTCGATTTTGACCAGGACGCTCTTGCCTATCTGGCACATATCGCGGAAGGAGATGCCCGTGTTGCCTTAAACAGCCTTGAATTGGCCGCTTCATTACTAATACCGGAAAAAGATCAGGAAAAGAAAAAAACCACGCACATAACTTTGCAGGACTTAGAGAATGCTTTGCAGAAAAAAGCTCTCATATATGACAAATCAGGTGAAGAACATTTTAATCTTATATCAGCCTTTCATAAAAGCCTGCGGGGAAGCGATCCTGACGCGGCAATCTATTGGCTTGAACGGATGCTGCTCTCCGGAGAAAACCCCTTATATGTTGCCCGCAGAATGGTCAGGTTTGCATCCGAAGACGTGGGAAATGCAGATCCGTATGCGCTCGGAGTTGCTTTAAACGCCATGGAAGCATTTAAGTTTTTAGGACACCCTGAAGGGGAGCTGGGTCTAACCCAGGCCGCTGTTTATCTTGCAACAGCGCCGAAAAGCAACAGTATATACATGTCTTCTAAAATGGTTAAAAAAGAAATTAAAAGTTCGGGCTCGCAACCTGTTCCGCTGCACATAAGGAATGCTCCAACCAGACTGATGGAAGAGATCGGGTATGGAAAAGATTACAAATATGCGCATGACTATAAAGAAGGATTTACTCCCCAGAACTATCTGCCGAAAAAACTCCAGGGCAAGTTTTACTACTTTCCAACAGACAGGGGATATGAAAAGACAATAAAACAAAGGCTTGAAAAGTGGCGCAGGCTAAAAAAGGGGGTGACAGTTCAGCCACTAAGACACAAAGGCACAAAAAAGGGATATGAATTTTAAACCAGGAAAAACTCACATATTTCAAGTTTCAAGCCATGAACGGCTATAAT
>JAYENE010000235.1:2842-13666 GCA_034721935.1 Thermodesulfobacteriota bacterium | reverse complement strand
TTTTATTTGGTCGTCGTTATTTCTTAACGCTCACTAACATGCTCAAACAGTCAGCCGTTTTAAATTTAACTGCCCGCCACATCAGGTTGTTGGCAGGTTACTTTTTGAGTTTGTAAATTTCTGATAACGTAACTTCTCAATAAGTTCGGGCAATAGCATCTACCGAAGTTTTGTCAATTAGTTGGTCGTGTGATGAGAAATCTCTCGTAGGGGGCGGCTTTAGGGTGCAATACAAAAAAGTGATAAGATATAAGACATTAAATGTGTAGCTTTTTTTGAATATCGAATGTCGAACAGGGAATAATGAATGTCGAAGGAAGGAATTCTGCCATTTGATATAGGTTTCTTAAGTCATTAATACACAATTGATCTCGATTTTTGTAACAAGCATAGGTTCTGCCAAACAAAACAGGAACAAGACTTCGACATTCGACATTCCCTGTTCGACATTCGACATTAAATCAGTCTGTTCAATGGTTCAGACCTCGGAATTAGAAATATAGAATTCGTTATTAATTACCAATAATACAATATGTTATAGCTATTTTTGAGATAAATTGGACATTCACCACCTTGAAGTTTTGTCATAAACCACAATATATGGTGTTTATTGTAAATAAAAATTGTATATATTGATTTGTAGCTACTAAACAATTATCGTATTGTCCAGGAATACTCCTCAATTTGGGTGTCGTATTCTGAGGTCTGTGGTTAAAGATATTATCATCAATAATGTAACTTTTTTGTATTGCACTCGCGGCTTTACGCCGCCTGCCGAGTCGATTCGGGCGGGGTAAAGCCGCCCCTACGGCTGTAATTCCGAATATTGCCAGAGATTATTGAGAAGTTACATAATAACATTTCACCCAATGGGTGATTAATAAATAATTATAGGAATGCATATTTCATAAGAGCTAACAGCTAATTGCTAACAGCTAATCGCTTAACGTAGGTATAATAAGAAAAGAGAGCAGTCATAATGTTAAAGATAATGCCATTGGGCGGGCTGGGAGAAATCGGTCTGAATATGATGGTCTTCGAGTATGGTGATACCCTTTTTGTAGTTGATGCAGGGTTAATGTTTCCCGAAGACTATATGTTAGGTGTTGACATTGTAATTCCTGATTTTGATTATATTAGAAAGCATAAGCACAAACTTTCAGGGATTGTTTTAACACATGCGCACGAAGATCATATCGGCGCTTTGCCTTATTTGCTTAGAGAAATAAATGTGCCTGTTTTTGGAACACCCTTTACCCTTGGTATCGTAAAGCACAAGCTTGAAGAGCATGGCGTTCTGTCAACCGCATCATTGCATGAGGTTTCTTCCGGAGAAAAACTTAAGCTTGGTGTTTTTGAACTTGAGTTTATCCGTGTAGGTCACAGCATTGTGGATGGGGTGGGTCTTGCCATTAAAACTCCTTTTGGTCTTGTTGTCCACACAGGTGATTTTAAAATCTCCCAGACTTCAATTGATGGCTTAACGACCGACGTAAACAGGTTTGCCGAGTGCGGCAAGGAAGGTGTTCTGCTGCTGATGTCTGATTCAACAAATGTTGAAAGAGAGGGGCATACTATCTCAGACGAGAAGGTAGGCGAAACACTTTCAAAGATTGCTGAACAGAGCAGGGGGCGAATGATCGTCGCCCTTTTTGCCTCCAACATTTTTAGAATACAGCAGATAATCGATATTGCAAAGGCAAAAGGCAGAAAGGTCGTTTTTGACGGAAGAAGCATTAAAACAAATGTAAAGATTGCAAAAGATTTTGGTTATATTCGCGTCCCTAAAGGGTTTGAAATCGATGTTAAGCAGGCCAAGGACTTCCCGGATGATGAAATAGTAATAATTACTACCGGAAGCCAGGGAGAACCCATGTCGGCCCTTGCCCGAATGGCCGGCGGCAGCCATACCCAGATAGCAATCAAAAAGGATGATACTGTTGTTCTTTCATCAAAATTCATTCCAGGAAATGAAAAGGCGATTGCTAAGATTATCAACAGCCTTTACAGGCGAGGGGCTGATGTTATTTATGAGAAGATATCTGATATCCACGTATCAGGCCATGCTTTTCGAGAAGGATTAAAGCTGATGATGAATTTGACAAAGCCGGAGTATTTTACTCCGATTCACGGGGAATTCAGGCATTTAATTCTTCATGCACGGCTGGCCGAGCAGATGGGGATTCCAAAGGACAAGATTCTTTTTGCTGAAGATGGTCAGATAATTGAGTTTGATGAAAATGGAGGAAGAGTTCAGGGAAAAGTTGCGACAGGCCGGGTGCTGATTGATGGCAAAGGCATTGGAGATGTAGGCTGGAGCGTGCTTAAGGAAAGGCGTATCCTGTCAGAGGACGGCGTTGTTGCCGTAACCATGGCCTTTGACGAAGAAACAGGAATTGTGGTATACGGGCCCGACGTCGTTTCCCGTGGTTTTGTGTTTGAAACCAAAACAGGGCATCTTCTGGAAGATGCACAGTGTGTTGTCTTAGAGATTGTAGAAGAAATGGCGCCTGAGATACCTGATCGGACTGCGAAAATACGATCGATGATTCAAAAAGCCTTAAGGGAATATTTCTATTTTACAATAAAACGACGTCCGGTTGTACTAACTTTTATTGTGGAAATATAATGGGGATTGAGGGATTGAGGGATTGAGGGATTGAGGGATTGAGGGATTGAGGGATTGAGGGAATTCAAATCAACAGAATACCTTCAATTCCTAAATTCCTAAATTCCTAAATAAAAGAGACTTATGCGCAAGGAAATTATAGGAATTTTGCTGTTTTTTCTCGTTATTTTTATGCTGGGCAGTCTTTTGTCTTACAGCCCCGCAGACCCTTCGATTCACAACGCAAAGGCCTTAGGCTCTACCCACAACCTTTTTGGAGCGTTTGGATCATATTTGGCAAGCGTTTTTATAAGTCTGTTCGGGCTGGGAGCATTCTGGATTCCGATTTTATTACTTTTTGCGAGTATCCATTTTTTTTGCAATCATCCCCCCAGAGCGGTTGTTTTGACGCTAATCGGCGGCATTCTGCTGGTTATAACAACAGGAAGTCTTCTGGCATTTCAGCAAAACCATTACCTCATTTTTGGAAGTAAATTTTCATCAGGCGGCATAATCGGCATTCCGCTAAAATCATTTCTTGCAAAGTACGCCAATGCTACAGGCGCCGCCATTATGCTGATCCTTGTGTGGATAATCGGTTTTATTCTTGCAACCGGTTTTTCTATGATTAGTTTTATAAGGCTCTGCTGGAGAATGGCCATTGTTGTTTCAAACCGCATAAAAACATTGATTGTCATATGGAAAGAGCGAATGGCAAAGGCCAAAAAGCTTTCAAAAATAAAAAAAGAGAAACAAATACAGATAAAATCACCTGAAGCAAGGCATGTTAATGATACCCCGGTTCCAAAACAGGAAGTATTTGAATTCATGCGTCGCAAAACAGGGTTTCAGTTGCCTTCTGTTAATTTGCTTGACAACTCTCAATCTCCGCCGATTTCCGCAAATGATGAAAATTTACGAATGCAGTCAAAACTCCTTGAAAAAAAGCTGGAAGATTTTAACGTTAAAGGAAAAGTTGTCGCTATATTACCGGGACCTGTTATTACAACCTTTGAATATGAGCCTGCCCCGGGTGTGAAGATTAACAAAATAGTCGGCTTAACAGACGATCTCGCTCTTGCCCTTCGAGCAATAAGCATCAGAATCGTGGCCCCTATTCCCGGGAAGGCGGCAATCGGAATTGAAATCCCGAATAGCACAAGAGAGACAGTGAAATTTAAGGAAATTATTATCTCCTCTGTTTTTGAAAAAGCCAGATACAATCTGACCGTCTGCCTTGGGAAGGATATCGTTGGCAACACTGTCATAGCTGATTTGCATGTCATGCCGCATCTGTTAATCGCGGGCGCAACAGGAACAGGCAAGAGCGTAGGATTAAATGCCATGATTTGCAGTATATTGTACAAATCAAACCCGGAAGATGTAAAATTCATCATGATTGATCCAAAAAGGATAGAGCTTTCAAGTTATGACGGTATTCCGCACCTTATTACTCCCGTGGTGACAGATGTTAAAAAAGCTACCAATGCGCTATTCTGGGCTGTACATGAAATGAAAAAGCGGTATGAAATGCTTTCCGAAAAAAAAGCAAGAAATATAAATCAGTATAACAGGAAGATAGAAAAGGAAGGTAGAAATGCAGAAGGGGATTTACTGAAAAAAATGCCGTATATCATTATCGTAATTGATGAACTTGCAGACCTTATGATGGAGGCTTCACGGGATGTCGAGGTGGCATTGACACGACTTGCACAGATGGCTAGGGCAGCGGGAATTCATTTATTGCTTGCCACCCAGAGGCCTTCGGTGGATGTTTTGACCGGTATAATCAAGGCAAATTTTCCTGCCCGTCTTTCTTTTCAGGTTTCATCCAAGACCGATTCAAGAACCATAATTGATGCAAATGGAGCGGAAAATTTACTGGGAAACGGGGATATGCTTTTTATGCCTCCTGGAACCGCCGGTCTTCAGCGTATCCATGGGGCATTAATATCAGAGGGAGAAATTGCAAGAATTACGGAATTTTTGAAAAATCAGAGAAAACCCGAATATAATCAGGCAGTAACAGAAAGGGTTGTCGAAGAAAAGGTGGCATCAGACAACCAGGAATATGACGAAAGATATGATGATGCCATAGCCCTTATTACAAAGACAGGACAGGCATCGATATCTATGGTTCAGCGTCATTTGCGCATAGGATATAACAGAGCGGCCCGCATCATTGAAATGATGGAAAAGGAAGGAATCGTCGGCCATTCAGATGGCGTTAAGCCAAGGAAGGTTCTTGTTCGCGGAGAGGATAATTATGGCTAAAGCAATTTATTGGGCAGATCATTATGCCAAGATTAAAAGAACCGGCCAGGAGGCGGTAAAACTGATTAGGCCCGGGAAAAGGGTTTTTATCGGATCATCATGCGGAGAGCCGCAGCATCTGGTTAATAAGCTTTGTGAAGCATCAGTGAACTTTACAGACCTTGAGATAGTTCGCCTTATGACCCTGGAAAGCACCCCTTTAACCCTGATCGCAAACAAAACAAATTACCAGCGCATGAATATCAGATCTTTTTATCTTGGGTCTGCCGCTTTCGATATCTTCGCAGGAAACATGCGATTTATTACTCCAACAAACCTTTCCGCTGTGCCCTTTTTGTTTAAGAACAGACAGCTTCCTATAGATGTAGCCCTTATTCAAGTGTCTCCGCCCGATGATTTTGGATGGATGAGCCTTGGCATTTCCGTAGATATAACGCTGGCCGCAGCCATGTCCGCTGATCTTGTGATCGCCCAGGTAAACTACAAAATGCCAAGGGTGCTTGGCCGAAGCTTTATCCATGTTAATGATGTAGATGTAGTTGTCGAATATGAGGAGGATCTTCTTACAATTGGCAAGGCTAAAGAGTCTGAGTCTGCAAATCTTATCGGCAGGCATATAGCCCGACTTGTTGACGATGGTTCAACAATTGAGAGCGGCATTGGCGTGACCCCGCAAGCAACCCTTTTAGCGCTCTCTAACAAAAACGATCTTGGAGTCCACACTCAATATCTGACAAACAGCATAATGGATCTTGTATCAAAGGGAGTTATAACAAACCGGAAAAAGGGATTTAATGATGGAAAGCTGGTGGCAAGCAGCGCAATAGGAACAAGTTATCTTTACGAGTTTTTAGATGATAATCCTGCTATAGAATTTCATCCTTCGGATTATGTAAATGACCCGGGCATTATTTCTTGCCATCAAAAGATGGTTTCCATGGACATGGCGATGGCAATAGATCTCACCGGGCAGGTTGCCGCTGATACACTTTCTTATGATTATTTTTCAGGTGTTTCAGGCACGCTCGATTTTATAAGAGGAGCGGCTGGGTCTAAAGGGGGTAAATCGATTCTTATGCTTTCTGCGACATTCAAGAACGGCAAGAAGAGCCGGATTGTCCCGAGCTTGAGTGACATGGCCGTAGTAGTTCCAAGAGGTGATGTTCAGTACGTTGTTACCGAGTATGGCGTTGTTAACCTGTTCGGTAAAAGCTTTCAGGAAAGGGCTATGGCCATGATTAGCATTGCTCATCCTGATTTTCGCGATGAGCTGTTTTTTGAGGCTAAACAGAGGGGTCTGTTAGGCGCTGAACGCGAGCTTAAGAAATCCATTCACGGCGTTTATCCTTTTGATCTTGAAGAAACAATTGAAATCGAAGGCGAACCAATAACCTTCAGACCCGCAAAACCTGTTGATGAAAGAAGAATACAGGAGCACTTTTACAACCAGGAAAAAAGCGATATAATTTCAAGATTTTTTCATGAAAAGAAAAGCTTTGTGCGTGAAGAGGCTGAAGGCATGTCGCAGATAGATTATATTAAAGACCTTACCATTATCGCAGTTGTCGGGGAACCCGGTTTTAGAAGGGTTATTGCAATCGGAGAATATTTGCTTGACGAGGCAAGAAACGTGGCAGAAATTGCCTTTTCCGTAAACAGGAACTACCAGGGAAAAAAGATAGGCAGAATCCTGATGCGGAAACTATCCGAAGCTGCGCGTGAAAACGGAATTGCCGGGTTTATAGCCTATACTTCGCCGCAAAACCAGGCCATGATCAGGCTGTTTAAAAACCTGCCTTACAAAACTACAACTATTTTTGACGGCGATGTTCTTTCACTTACCTGCAGATTCGATGAATTAAAATAGAAGTGACCGTTCAGGGGTTCAAGGGTTCAGAGGTTCAGGCATTAATTATTCACAATTAACAATTGATTATTTTCCCTGCGTGAATATCATCGCCTCTATTCATATTTAACAATTAACAATTAATTGTTAATAATTAATTTTCAACTTAGCGCTTATGGGGGTCAGGGATCAATCTTCATCGCTCTCTAACCTTGAACCCTGAACCCTGAACCCAGGAACTCTTACAAATAATGGAGTAGGACATGATTAGCCATGCTGTTTTATTTTTGCCTCACAATAAAAGAATAACCGTAAGGGATGGAGAGAATCTTCTCAGGGCTGCCATGGAGGCAGGGATTCATATTAATGCATCATGCGGAGGGGAGGGTGTATGCGGTAAGTGCCGTGTTATCATTGAGCATGGAGAGGTTGATGGAGGAATAACAGAAAAGTTAAGCCTGGAAGAATGCGCGGCCGGATACAGGCAGGCATGTTTGAGTAATGTAAAGAGCGACATAGTTGTACGCATACCTATGGAATCGGATGTTGACGCGAGCGTGCTTAACATGCAGAGCACTCCGAGACGAGCCAGCCATATCATGGAAATGGATTTTGAACAGTTAAAACAAAACGGCCATTTCCTGCCGCCTGTTGAAAAGAGGTATATTCAACTACCTGAGCCTTCTGCAAAAGACAACCTGCCTGATGTTGCAAGACTTGTTAATTACCTGAAACTAAATTTCAATGAGCATCGTCTTGTCGTTGACCTGCCGGTTATCCGTAAAATTCCGGGTGTTTTCAGGGAAAATAATTTTAAAATAACCGTTACGCTTGCCCGTCCTGTCGAGGCCGGCAGAAAGACTCATGTCTTCAATGTCCAGCCCGGCGATACGAGCTACAAATGCTATGGAATTGCCATGGATATCGGCACTACAACTATCTATGGCCGGCTGATAGATCTAAGCACGGGCACAATTATGGCCGAGTACGGTGATTTTAACAAACAGATAGGTTTTGGGGAAGACGTAATCACCAGGCTGATATATGCGGAAAAACCAAGAGGGCTTGAAAAGCTTTATGAGGTTAGTTTAGAGACCACCAACAATATACTGCGCAAGATAATTAATGACGCTGAAATTGACCCTGAACAGATTTTATTAGTTACATTGGCGGGCAACACAACGATGATTCAGCTTATGCTGAAGGTTGACCCAAAATACATCAGACGTTCGCCATACGTGCCTGCTTCAGCGTTGTATCCGCCGATTAAGGCTGTTGATTTGGGTATTGCATTGGGCGAGCATGTTACAACATTGATATATCCTGAAATATCAAGTTATGTGGGAGGCGATATTGTTGCCGGTATAATGGCATCAGGAATGTATTGTTCTGAGAAGCTTACTTTGTATATGGATATCGGCACAAATGCCGAAATTGTGATCGGTAACAGGGAGTGGCTTGCATGTGCGGCATGTTCTGCAGGCCCGGCTTTTGAAGGGGGCGGCATAAAATTCGGAATGCGCGCCACCAATGGGGCGATTGAAGATTTTTCCATAGATCCTCTTACGCTTGAGCCGATGAATATAACCATAGGAAATGTCCGGCCAAAAGGAATATGCGGCAGCGGCCTTATCAATATTGTGGCTACAATGTTTGAGCTGGGTGTTATTGATAACCTTGGCAAGTTCAATGGTAGTCTTCATACAGACCGTATCCGGCAAAATAATGGCGTATATGAGTACGTGCTTGCAAGGGCGGATGTTACACATATAGACAGGGACATTGTTATTACCGAACCTGATATCGATAATCTTATCAGGGCAAAGGGCGCTATGTTCAGCGGTTGCATGACCCTTCTCGGGGAGGTCGGTCTCAGCATTCATGATATAGACCGTATTATCCTGGCAGGTGGGTTTGGAAGTTATGTGGACATGGAAAAGGCGATGACAATTGGTCTGCTGCCTGAAATAGATCCGGATAAGGTTGTTTTTATCGGCAATGGATCACTTACCGGCGCGACAATGGGCTGTCTGGCAAACCATATAAGAAAAGACGTGGTAGAGGTAACGAGGAAGATGACGAACTTTGAGCTGTCGGAAACAGCATCATATATGAATAATTATATCGCCTCCCTCTTTTTGCCGCATACAGACATAAATAAATTCTCAAGACTCAAAGCCCGAATCAAAACCCGGAAGGGATTAAGAAATTGAGGGATTAAGGAATTAAGGAATTAAGGGATTAAAATCAGTAGAATACCTTCAATTCCTAAATTCCTAAATTATGAATTATGAAATCAAAAGCTCTTGAAATAAACCTGGAATCCTATCGTGTTGATGTTAGCATAGATGATAAATATGCAATCCTTCAGGAGGTGATGTCTAAGTATTATGGGCTTAGGGACGGTTTGAATACCTTTTTAAAGGAGCTTTCTCATCCGTATAAAAACTGGGAATTTATTGTCCGGGAAGCAAGAAATTATTCCCTGAATTATTTTCATCTTCTTAAAAACCATCCTAAAGGACCTGATGCAGCAGCCATTCTGGTAAATATCTTTAACAATGCCATTGTATCAGAAAGCAAAGTTGAAGTCAGAGCCGATGCTGCCGACAATCTTCTTCTTTTCCTGCAAAAAATCATAAAAGATTCCGGCCGGGATATCAAAAGGTTCATGCCTGTACTCGATAGCTCCTTTGACAGCATCAGGAATTACAAAAAAGATAGTTTCTTTCTGTTTGTTAAAAGCTTCTATCAGATAAAAAGACTGGGACAAGCAATTTTAAATCATACGCATGAGCTCACAAGCGCAGATTACCAGGCAATCAACCTGGTTTTGTTAAAATATTTCAAGCATACATATTCTTACTGGCTAAGCGAGGAAGACCCGCTTGACTGGTTTGAAAGGAAGATCGGCAATATTGACAACAAAAAACAGTTTGATGAGATTTTTAAATATATCTCCCATAAACAAATTAACAAATGGCAGTCAATTCTAACAGGGCTGGACAAAACCGCCCGGCAAAATGGCATCGACTCTAAAAAAATTTTACAAAACCTGCTAAAAATGCCGGCATACAGCGAGATTGTTGAAATATACAAGGAGACTCCACAAAGACTGGTTGAAGCAGACACGAAAAACAGCAAAGGCAACCTGTGGAAACTTATATTTCTTTTCCATATAATGAAGACCCCCGGGCTTTCAATCGTTTACGAAGAAGCTTTAAGAGATATTAACAAAACCCTTTCCTGGCTTATAGAGCATGAAAAAGGCTGGAATATCCGCAAACTGATAGAGAAAACCTTTTCCATATTAGGAGGGCTGATTGATAAATTTCCTGTCACTGTTTTAAACTGCGTCCTTAATATGGGCAAGGGAGTATACAAAACAGATCAGATCGACCTTGTAAATTTTTTTATTGATCACGTAGTTGGCCTTGGTTTTCAGTCACCAATGATAAAAGGGGTTGGAAGCGACTGGCAAATACAGGTCAACAGCGCACACATACAAAATATAAGGACATGGCTGGAGCTTATTGAGCTTAAGCCCAAATGGTCAACAAGGCTTCTTTCCCACCTTACGATTCATCTATCTTTATGCGGCGTTTTTATCAAGGATACCGACCTGTTTCCCCGCGATATCACACGATTTTTAAACAACGATATCAGCCCTGTATATAATCTTGCCAAACAGTTAGCAAGGCTCTTTCCTGTATATTTTAATGATATAGGCGCTGAAGGAATGCTGAGGGATATATCAACACAGTTAGATGAATTAACGCACCGAAAGGATGTTCTTGTACATTTTTTGCGGAAACAGAGCCATGTTGAAAGCAGCAACCGGATGATCGGTTTTATGGAAGCGGTTATTAATTTCTGGCAAACCAGAGACAGGAAGTTTCTCAAGCCTTTTATCCCGCCCGGTATTTTTGATCAAATCGATACGCGCGGTCCTTATATTGATGGCGTTCACAAGGTAATGTCACACCTTAAGGCAAAGGAGCAATATTTGCCGGCTAACCTTATTGCTTTAAATGAAAAAGAACTGCAAAGCCATCTATCAGATATTCCAAAGGCAGATATTCCAAAGGCAGATATT
>JAYENE010000235.1:0-2742 GCA_034721935.1 Thermodesulfobacteriota bacterium | reverse complement strand
CAGATATTCCAAAGGCAGATATTCCAAAGGCAGATATTTCAAAGGCAGATATTTCAAAGGCAGATCTTCCAAAGGTATCTGAAAAAGATATTAACCGGGTAAAATTAGCCATGTCCTTTTACAAACTTTTACATCAAAAATACGATCTCACGTCAGGCTTAAAATCAGACAGTGAAATCGACCATTATCTTTCGCAGTTTAAAATCGATGCATTCCCGGATATAGATGCGCTTAAAAAAGCTCTTATTGAACCTGATTTACAAAAAAGGCTTTACATGCTGCTTGATTATCTTGAGCTGCTCAAAAAAATCATAATTTGTTCAAAATCGTATGAGGTCAGGGAAGATATTTATAAGAAAAGACATTTTGCTGTTGATATACCGTCTATGTACGGGTTTTACCACGAAAGAAAATTTGATGCGCTTGGGCTTACCTTTCGGATAGAATCAATAGTCAATGTTCTGTTTGAGGAATTGATTGAAAGTATTGATCTCAGCATTATCACCAGAGCCACCTTTTATCAGATTTACGACCTGTTAATATTGTTTAACAGCGCGCTAAAGTTAAATGGAATTTCATCAATCGAGATGGAGCGTCAACTCGATCTTTTAGCCCATCTGTTAGAGGTAAGGGGTTTTACCTTTACCCAGTATGTCGATATATTCAAAGGCTTTGCACTCGCTGTAAAAAATATAATTAATGACTATTTCCACAATATCCACGAACAGAACCTGAATGTAATATCAGCTCAAACCCCTGTTGATCGTATTTTAGAGAAATATCTTCCCGGCGAGGGTACGATTGACTCTGAAGGGCTGGCGAACAGGGTGTCGGAAATCTTCTTCCGCGACAGGCTCGCGCTGTCATTAGGTCTTCAGCAGCTTGACCTGTTTTTAGGTCGAATACTGAATACACTTTTTCACCAGTCGGATAAACTGCCTAAGGATAAACTTCATCAGCTTCTCAACTATGACCCTCAACGGGCTTTGAGCCCTTTTGCGCCAGTAAACAAAAAAGTTTTTGGATTGATATATCTTGGCAACAAAGGGTTTAACATAATTAAGCTGAAAAATTACGGTTTGCCGGTGCCTCCGGGTTTTATTATTACTACGGAGGTATTCCGTTCAAGAGAGGTAATTGACAATTTTCCTCCAGCACGGGAATATTTCAGAAAACAGATTTACAACCTGATATCTGACCTGGGAAAGGTTACGAAAAAAGTGTTTGGGGATCCGAAAAATCCTTTGCTCATTTCTGTTAGAAGCGGGGGAGCTATTTCAGAGCCGGGAATGATGCATACCTTCCTTAATGTTGGATTAAATGAAAAGATTGCAGCCGGGGTTGCCTCGCAAACCGGTAACAACTGGTTTGCCTGGGATAATTATCGCAGGTTTCTCCAGTGTTATGGCATGTCATTTAATCTTGAGAGGAATGATTTTGACGCAATTATTAATGAGTTCAAGCAACGTCTGAGCATTCCTTATAAAAGAGGGTTTCCCGGCAAAGAGATGAAAAAAGTAGCTCTGGCTTATAAGGATATGATAAGGGATGCTGGCATTGATATTATAGAAGATCCGTTCGAACAACTGTATCTGGCAATAAAAAGCGTGCTTGGGTCCTGGAAATCATCAAAAGCCAAAGCTTTCCGTAAAATTATGGGCATATCAGATGACTGGGGCACGGCCGTTACTGTTCAGAAAATGGTTTTCGGCAATCTTGGCCAACAGGCAGGTTCAGGAGTCTTTTTTACCCATAATCCGAGATGGTCCGGGGATATCTTAAGGTTGTGGGGCGACTTTACACTCGGAAATCAGGGTGAAGATGTGGTTTCAGGCCTTGTCAATACCATGCCGATTTCAATCAATCAGCAGGATATTGAAATGAGGGAAACCGACATAACCCTTGAGTCACATTTTCCGATTATTTTCAAGGCATTGAAAGATTGGTCCAGTGAATTAGTTTATAAAAAAGGTTGGAGCCCACAGGAAATCGAGTTTACATTTGAGGGTCCTTTAATAAAGGATTTGTATCTGCTCCAGGCCAGAGATATGACTATGAGAGAGAGGAAAAAGGTTCTGACCTTTGATCCCGGGAAAATATCAGAGGACAAATATTTAGGACATGGTATCGGAGTCAGCGGCGGGGCAATGAGCGGACGGGTGGTTTTCAGCCTGGATGAAATCGATAAATGGAGAAAGCTGGAGACTGAAACATCTTTAATCCTTCTCAGGGCAGATACTGTTCCAGATGATATTCAGGAAATATATGCCGCAGACGGCCTGCTTACCGCGCGGGGAGGGTTAACATCCCATGCCGCAGTCGTGGCTCACCGGCTTGGCAAAACATGTGTGGTTGGATGCGCGGATCTTGCCTGCAATGAAAAGAAAAAAAACTGCCTTTTCAACCGTGTATCATTAACAGCCGGTGATTATATAAGCATTGACGGTCGTGAAGGCTCTGTTTATCATGATTTTATTGGTATCAAAGAAAGTTAGATGAATTCGTAAAAAGTCGAATTCATTAAGTGTTAAGTGTTAAGATAAAGTACTTAACTATTATACCTAATACCTAACACCTAACACCTAACACTTAACTCGTCTCATAAAAAGTAGCGTTTTGACTTTTTACGAAGACGTCAAAGTTAAGAAACAGGTAACCGTTTACAGGTTCACGGTTCAGAGGTTCAGGGTTGTTTTTCTTGGAGCGCCGGGCTAACTGCTATGCATGTTAGCAGTTAGCTTT
>JAYENE010000234.1:0-3363 GCA_034721935.1 Thermodesulfobacteriota bacterium | reverse complement strand
GAACTCATAAGGGAGAGTGTCAGGGCTTATCTTATGCAGAAGCTTTCAAAGGTCGAAAGCGAAATTTTCCTTCTCGCAAAGAAATATGGTGTAAAGGACGTTTTTGAGCTGGATTCCAGAGTAAAAGCTGGGTTCGTGAGTGAGGGCGACGCTTATGACGACTACTTTGCTTTTGACAGTCTTGAAGCTGACAGGGACAAGTTAAAAAAGCTTCTAAAGGAAATCTGATGGCAACAATTGCTGATTTAAAAAGAATTGCTGAAGTGGAATTTTTTGATATTGCTCAAGAATCTTTTATGATTACCTGCAAGTTAAGGATTATTCTGACAGATAATAGCTTTATAGATGTTAACTTATCAAAAAGATTACCTGACAAATTTGGTTTTCACTGGGAATGCAGGGATGCAGCAGGGACTGTTTTTCGATATGACAATTTTCCTGATAAAAGCTGGAAAAACTTACCCACATTTCCATGTCATTTTCATAAAGGCTCACAAGAAAATGTAAAAGCTTCGCCTTTTCCTTTAGCCGTTATTGATGGATTTCGGGCATTTATGGAATTTGTAAGAAGCAAAGTAAAAAAATAAATGTATACTCGGTTTTCGTGGCACATTCTCCGTCAATTTTGAAATTTCCGATTACAGGGGAATCGGCAAGTCCGCATCACGTGGATTAGGGACGGTGAGACGAATTAAGGAAAAGCATAAGATTGCGACCGGTAAACATTAGCTGGAGACTTATCGCATGACAAAAGATGAAATTGTGAAATATTGGATTGATTCCTCAGAAGTGGATTTTTAGGCGATGGAAAGCCTTTATGATAAAGGTCATTATGTTTGGGCCTTGTTTGTTGCCCACCTTGTTATTGAAAAACTTCTGAAAGCTTATTACGTGAGGAATCTTGATAACAACCCGCCGTTGATTCACAATCTGTTGAGACTTGCTGAGCAAGCGCATATTGATTTTTCCGAAGAGCAGAAAGACTATTTACTTGAAGTCACCACGTTCAATATTAGAACGAGGTACCCTGACTATAAATTCAAGTTCCATAAGAAGGCAACAAAAGAGTTCGCTAAACAACATATAACTGCAATAAAGGAATTACGGCAATGGCTTCTAAAAAAGATAAAAAATTAGTTTATGCGCTTATAAAAAAGTATGTGAATATTATGAAGGAGTACCACATCCCTGTCTGGCGTTTATATCTCTACGGCGCTTATACCAAGGGCACCTATCACAAACATAGCGATATTGATTTGGCTGTTTTTTGGGACAAGGATGAAATTGATGGCTTTGACGAGTATGTGCTTTTGATGAAACTTACCAGGAAAGTGGATTTACGAATAGAGCCGCACTCCTTTGCAAAATCGGACTTTGACGAAACCAACCCGTATATCAAAGAAATAATAGAGACCGGTGAAAGGATAATTTGATCGATCAAACCGCTTTTTCCATAACAGCATCTGATATACTGGAATATCTTTATTGTCCACGATTTATTTATTTTGAAAATTATCTTGATATTCCGCAGCATCAGGAAAAAAGGTTTAAGGTACAGAAAGGTCGGGATGTTCATGAGGACAAGCAGAGGATAAATCCGGATTACTTGAGAAAGAAACTCGGATGCATTGAGAGAAAATCTTCGGTCTATCTTTCATCTACACATGGTATCAGGGGAATTGTTGATGAAATACTTTATCAACTTGTTGGCAGGTTACTTTTTGAGTTTGTAAATTTCTGATAATATGAAGTATCCATTTAGGGCTTGACACACAACCGGCATTATGTCAATTTTTTTACTTAAAAAGCAAATTCCTATCTATCAGAAATTTACAAATTCGCTAACTACTTGAAATAACAGCGAATAAAAAATCTAGACTTTTTGTTATTAATTATGTATAGCATCCTAAGTTAATTCAAAAGCTTAGGATGCTATGAAAAAAATACCACAAACCGTTATTCTGAATCAAGGAGTTGTTCGCAACAAGCTCAGACAGAAAAAGTATGACGATGTGTGTTTGAGCTCTTGGGGGCATCTGGACGAGTTCATTCAGTTTATAGTTTCTTTTGGTGTTTTTTCCATGCTGGCTCAATTGGGACTGACAACTGGCCATAGCGGTATTCCTTCCTGTTTGCTGGGGATGTTGGCCTTTGTTAAACCGCTTTTTAATATACGCTTTGATGATAACATCAGATATTTTTTCCAAGATTGTCATGTTTTACGCATGCTGGGGTTTAACTTCAAACAAATTGAGAATGGCTATAGTAAAAGAACAACAGCCAATGGTTGTAAACCGATTCACCCCAATACATTGCGTAATTTTCTAAGGAATCAAGAATAAATAAGTTATACAGATTGCGCCGTAATTTTGTTTGTTTTCAAGGCGTGTTGAAGCGCGCATAACGAGTTATGTAAGCTTTGACACAACACAGAAAACAAGCAAAAGGACAAGCAAGGTGTATGAGTTATTTATGCTTGCTGACTAAGTTCGCTGGACTGCAAAGAAACCGCTGGCTTGCTGGTCAAAGTGGTTAGAAAGTTATTTAAGCTCGGGTTAATTCGAGGACATAATTTTTGCACTGACACCAAGGTAATTTTTAAAGATTCTCCAACTGCTGCTAACCACAGTACGTCAGGCTGTTACGATTCTGGGACCAGGTGTTATCAAAACATTGATCTTTGATAAAGGTTATTGGGATGGCAAGGCCTTATTTAAACTTAAAAAACAATATGGCATCGATTTTATTGTGCCGGCTAAAGCAAATCTTAACGTTACCAAACGATTAAAAAAACAAGCGCAAGAAAAAGGTTTTGAGCAAATAAAGCCAGGACTTGAAATCAAACTATTCAAAGACATAACCGACTCGCCGTGCTTGCGCACTGTCGCAGCAGGTGCGCCCAATTATAAAGGCAGACTTCGGGCAATCTTAGTAAAGGATAAAAAATTCAAAAAGAAGCGCAAAACTTATCAGCCTGTATACGGTTATCTTACCTCTTTATCATGGGACAGCGCTTTAGCGGTGTATCAAGGATACGGACGGGTGCAATACAAAAAAGCGACACCATGAAGATAATACAGTTTAGCCATTGAACATACTGATTTAATGTCGAATGTCGAACAGGGAATGTCGAATAATGAAGGAAGGAAAATCTATTTAAATTCCACTTGTGGGCATTATTTGCTCCAAAACAATCTAATACCTAAATTGAGCGATTTTTTACTCGATCTGCACCAATCTCTTGCGCATCAAGGATTCGCGAAAATCCTCAACATATCCACGGGTATGCCTGTGGTTTTCGCAAACCCTTATGCATCAAGATCTCGGCACATATCTTCGCAATAAATCGCTCAACTTAGGTAA
>JAYENE010000233.1:0-3368 GCA_034721935.1 Thermodesulfobacteriota bacterium | reverse complement strand
TCAGGGTTCAAAGGTTCAGGGTTCAAAGCCAGGTAGGGTGCATTCTATGCACCATCAACGGCATACATATCATCTGACTGAATGAATGATAAAATACTTGATGGGCAAAATGGAATGTTTTTGGTGCATAAAATGCACCCTACTACATAACATAACTCGTTTCATCTCTTCCAGATTTCTATTTTCCAATTTCAAGTTTCAAGCCGTGAACGGCTACGAATTACAAAAGGAAAAGATTCGATGAGACAGAAATCCATTAAGAAGCCGTCGATAGATTTCGATTTCCGGCAATTGGAAATATTTTGCAAAGTAGTTGAACTTAAAAGTTTTTCAAAAGCAGCCAAAGCTGTTTTTTTGGCGCAGGCCTCTGTCAGCGAGAGAATTGCATCTCTGGAAAGCATGGTCGGGGCAAAACTGCTTGATAGATTAGGCAGGCAGGTTGTTCCGACCAGGGCAGGCAAACTTCTATATAAGCGCGCAAAAGGGCTGTTGGAGATGAAAAGAACGGCGCGCCTTGAAATGGAAAACTTTCTTGGAATTAAAAAGGGGGAGGTTCATATAGGCGCAAGCACAATTCCCGGGGAATACATTCTTCCCAAATCTATTGGACTTTTTAATGAAAAATACCCATCAATATCGGTTATGTTGACTATTGCGGATACAGATGAAATCGAGCGTCGCATTCTTCATGGAAATTTTGATCTCGGCATCGTAGGGTCAAAGAGTTCACATGAAAACCTTACATATCATGCATTATGGAATGACGAACTGGTCCTTGCTATTCCCAGGCGCCATCGGTGGGCCGGGAAAAAACAGATTGATATAAAAGAGCTTCCTGAAGAGCCTTTTATATTAAGAGAAATCGGTTCAGGAACCCTGAAAATAATAGAAGATTATCTTGATCCATCTGCATCAAAGGTTGTTGATTCACTTCAAGTTGTTGCCCGGTTTGGATCTTCCACAGCGGTAAAAGAGGGCATTAAGGCAGGCCTTGGCGTGTCTATCCTGTCTTCAAGGGCTCTGGAGACCGAGCTTGAAACAGGATCGCTTAAGGTTTTAAAGATAAAAAGGTTTTCCCTGTTGCGAAAATTTTATCTAATTATGGATAAAAGGAGAACCGTTTCTCCAGTATGCCGCGTTATGCTTGATTTTTTAATAGAGTCTTCAACCTTTTGAAACTATGTTGCTTTCTTGCGTTTGGATCGACTTTGACGTTTCCCTGGTGTCTATTTTTACTGTTGTCTATTTTACTTGACAATTTCACGTCTATTTGGTAATCAAAAAAATAGAATAAGGTTAAACGATTTTTAAGTTCCATCTACCTGGATTCAAAGCTAATTATTAAGGAGCAAAACCATGAAAGTCATTAAATTTGCAGTTAGTCCGGTGTTGATCTTTGCTGTTTTCTTGTTTTTGTCTTTTGACAGCCAGAAAGCGTGGTCTGCCGAGCAAGAAAGTTATTGTTTTACCTGTCATACAAGCGCAAAGGATCTGATAAGCATCACAAGAGAGATTCAAGCAAAGAAAGGCGCCCCACCCAAAGCCGCAGGCGGAGGGTGAGGATCTGTAGACTTGGCGCCGTTGGCGCCGCACGAAAAAATTTTTGTTGATAGTGAGTTTGCAGAGGATGAAAATCATGGGGAAATCGGCTGTGAAGAATGCCATGGCGGCGATTCAAGCGAACCTGACTGGAAGAAAGCCCATGAAGGCGTTGTCAAGGATCCTACCTATCCTGATGCTTCCGAAGTCTGCGGGTCATGCCATGAGGAGATTGCAGAAAATTATCAGACCAGTCTTCACATAAGCCTTGCTCCTAAAAAGAAAATGATAGACATGATGGCCAATCCAGACAAGTCTGTGTGCGCAAAGGTAGATGCAGCCAGAGAGGGCAATTGTAAAGAGTGCCACAGCAGTTGCGGACAGTGTCATATAAGCCGTCCGGAAGCTGCTGAAGGCGGGCTAATGGAAGGGCACCTTTTCCAGAAAAGGCCGCCAATGGATCAGGTTTGCACTGTATGTCACAGCAGCCGTGTCGGAAATGAATTTCTTGGCAAGAATAAGGGAATACCACCTGATATTCATAAAGAAAAATACTTTAAATGCACCAAGTGTCATAAAGCAGATGAGATGCACGGAGACGGCAAGGATTATGCTAACCGGTATGAAGTGGAAAACGGCCCCAAATGTTTGGACTGCCATAATGAGATCTATGATGCAAAATCTGAAAATCCTAAAAATCACTGGATACACAAAGATCAGGTGAGTTGCCGGGTCTGTCACTCCCAGCCATATCTTAACTGCAGTTCCTGCCATATAGGATTAGGAACTAAAAGCTCATCAATTGACTTTAAAATTGGTCTTAATCCTTTGAAGTCAGAAAGCAGGCCTGAAAGTTTTGTTACTGTGCGCCATATACCGGTAGATAAGGATACCTTTAAGTCTTATGTAAAAAACGGTTTGACCAACTTTGACAAGCTTCCTAACTGGAAACTGGCTACACCGCATAATATCAGGCGACAGACTGCCCAGAACAAAACATGCAATGCCTGTCATGGAAATAAAGACCTGTTTTTGCTGAAAAAGGACGTAGAAAGGAAATATCGGAAGGCAAACAAAAATGTTATAGTACCGAAAGATCTAATTCCCAAAAAGAGGATAGATGAATAACTTTCGTAAAATTATTTAACTTTTAAGTGTTAAAGGAGGAGAGCACATGAAAAGACACGCGTTGTTTGTATTTGTATTAGCTTTTGCTTTTGGTTTGGCTATGGCCGCTCCAACAGCTATTGCCAAGGACTTGACAAAACACGATATGGTAGACGCGGCTAAAGCGACTATCTGTCAGGTGTCGGTTGCTGATGCCAAGGCTTTATTTGACAAAGGCGGATATATCTTTTTAGATGTACGGACCAGAAAAGAATTTAAGATGGGTCATATTCCCGGAGCCATACATCTTGCAAGAGGTCTGTTAGAGTTCAAGATTGCCAAAAAAGTGCCTGATAAGAATGCTAATATTGTTATATATTGCAGATCAGGGGGTCGGGCCAGCCTGTCTACCTGTACCTTGTGTAAAATGGGATACAAGAATGTCAAAAATATGGATGGAGGTTGGAGGGCCTGGGTGAAAGCAGGCTATCCAATCGATTAACTCCCTTGTCGTGTGAAAAAACAGGGCGTCTCAACTTAATGAAGAAGTGCCTTATAAAAAAAAGGCGTTCCATTGAATCATAATGGAACGCCTTTTTTTTGTTTGAAATAATGGTCTAAACTACTGTTACATTTACTGCAGCAGGACCTTTTTGACCCTGTTCTATGTCAAAGGTAACTCGATCACCATCATGAAGAGTCTTGAAGTTTTCGCCTTTGAT
>JAYENE010000232.1:0-3371 GCA_034721935.1 Thermodesulfobacteriota bacterium | reverse complement strand
CAGCCGGGAAACAACTATTTCTCATATGGCAGAAGCATTACAATACCGGCCGAGACTTCGGGAAAGACAATTGTGAAAACGAAGAATCTGGAAACGGGGCGGCTGGGGGAGACTATTGCCAAAAAAATGAGAAACGCAAGTATCTGCATAGTCGGTCCGTCCCAGCGATTCACAAGCGGCATCAGTTACTATACGATCGGACTGGCAAATGCGCTCTCACCGCATAACCGTGTTTCTGTTGTCTGTTTCAGAAACTTGCTGCCAAAGATTCTGTTCCCGGGGCGTGCGCATGTCGGCAGGGATATCTCAAACCTTGAGTTTGCACGGGATGTGACGGTCTTTGATGGGATGGATTACAATAATCCGCTGACATGGTGGAGAGCATACCGGTTTCTGAGAAAACAACATCCGGATGTCATCATTCTGCAATGGTGGACATCCTCTGTGGCGCACTTGCATCTTATCATAAAAATAATGAATCTTTTTTTGGGTGCGCGCCTTGTCATCGAATTTCATGAGGTGGTCGATCCACTCGAAGAGAACATTCTTCCGATTAGGTGGTATTCAAAGACTACCGGACGACTACTCAGGCGGGATGTTGATGGCTACATCACACATTCGTCGTCAGACCGGGAACTGGTTGCAGAACGGTATCACATCGATCCGGATACAATCAAAGTTATCCCACACGCGCTCTATGACCAGTATTCGAGAATCGATAAAATCGATGCAAAGAAGAAACTTTCGATCAAAGAAGAGTTTGTCATCCTTTCATTTGGGCTGATAAGAAAGTACAAAGGAATACCGTATCTCATCAGTGCGTATGAAGAACTTCCGGATGATATTATCAGAAACAGCAGGCTTCTGATCGTGGGTGAGATATGGGATGACCGGGAAGCGCTGCTGCGCCAGATCGACAGATCGAAATATAGCGATAACATTACATTGATCGATGAGTACATCCCGGATGACAGAATCCCATTGTACTTCTCTGCAGCGGACACGGTGGCACTCCCATATACCAGAGCATCCCAGAGCGGAATTGCACACATCGCGATGTGTTTCGGAATACCGATCATCGTATCAAAGGTCGGCGGTCTCGCCGAATCAATGGCAGGTTATGAGGGTACGGTGTTCGTACCTCCATGCGATGTCAGTGCAATCACAGAAGCCATTGAGAGCCAGTACAAACTACCAAAATTATTTAACCCGCCCGAACGAAGGTGGAACGATACTGCTATCATGTATCAGGAACTGATTGGCGATCTGATCTGAGGTGTATTCATTGGCTGGAAAAAAGAAGAATAAGGAAGAAAAAGTGGGAAAAAGTAAAAAGGCGGCGCATACAAAGGAGACTTCGAAAACTCCCGAAGATATTCAGCGCCCGACCGAGATTAAACGGACAAGAATCGAGCAACTAAAATCCAGCGCTCCTTACGGGATAATACTGCTTGCAATCTTCGCAATCGCGCTCTATATCCGTGCCGTACTCCCTTACGACAGTGTGTTTCTCATAGATGGCACAGTTAGGTTCGGCGGAAACGATCCATGGTATCACATGAGGCTGGTGCACTCGCTGCTCCATAACTATCCACATGCCCTGTTCTATGACGCCCATGCAATCCCTCCTTATGGCTGCTATATTCACTTTGGTCCATTATTTGATCACACGATCGCGCTGTTATCGATTATCATTGGTCTTGGACATCCCACACCACATCTGATCGATACTATAGGCGCGTACTTTCCCGCGGTTCTCGGAGCGCTTGTTGTTATACCGGTATACTTCATCGGCAAGCATCTGCACAACCGCGGCACAGGGCTCCTTGCTGCATTGATCATCGCTACACTGCCAGGACAGTTTCTATCCAGATCACTGCTTGGATTCACCGACCATCATGTCGCAGAGACGCTCTTTTCCACTGCAACCATTCTCTTTTTCATACTCGCGCTAATAAGTGCGCGCAATCAGAATCTCTCATTTAAGGATTTGAATCGGGACTGGCGCGCTATAAAATATCCACTCGGATATGCTGCGCTTGCTGGCGTTATGTATGCAGCATACCAACTCTGCTGGCCCGGTGCGCCGCTCTTTGGTGCGATCATCGTGATCGCGGCAATCCTCGCATATATTGCAGAGCACATTCGCGGAAGGACTGTCGAGTACCTGACGATGGTCGGAATTGTGGCATTCGGGGTGGAGTTGATACTGGTACTGCCATGGATCCACCCGGAGATGGGATTTTCTAAATTCTATTATTCATTATTCCATGCAGCCGTCCCGCTTGCAGCGATTGCGGCATTTTTACTGATGCAGGTCATATCGCGAGAGATGAACCGCAGGGATATAAGTCCATATTACTACCCCTTGCTGCTGATTGCAGGCATGGCAGTTGGGCTCGCGCTGCTCAGCGTGATTTCACCAACACTATATTCCACGATTGTCCGCTCACCTGACATGATCTTTGGGATACACACAGGCGGTGCAGCAACCATCGCAGAAGCCTCCTCGATGCTGATGAGGGGCAATCCTCCACAATTTGACATCGGCAGGCACAGCATGGTGTACGGCAACTTCGGAAATTGTTTCTATGCGTCGTTATTCGGAATACTTGTGCTGGGCTACTATGTACTTAAGAGGTGGAAGCCAGAAGAGATTCTTGCTCTGGTCTGGACTCTGGTCATGCTTCTCTCGATCTATGGTCAGAATCGGTTCGCCTATTACTATGCAGTGAATGTCGCGATCATGAGTGCTTATTTCGGGACAAGAATTCTTGAATTCACTGGATTCAAAGGCATCCACACCACAATAGAGGATCTCCCACGGTTTTTGGCAAAGAATGTGGGGTATATTTTACTCGCTATCATCATCGTTGGTGTTCTCGTATATCCCTGGGGTCCTGCCCCCACCACACTTAAGCAAGCAAAATACGCAGGTGGACCCGGTGCGCAATGGTACAACACACTTGACTGGATGCAGTACAACACACCAGATACCGGGCTTTCATATTACGGACCGTACGAGCGACCTCCACGGGGAGAACCGTATCCATATCCTGATACTGCGTACTTTGTCATGTCGTGGTGGGATTACGGACACTGGATCGAGACCATAGGACACCGAATCCCGAATGCCAACCCATTCCAGGCAGGCATCGGCGGTGGCGAAGAGCAGCGACCGGGCGCAGCTACATTCTTCACAGCAGAGACTGAATACGAAGCAAACGAGATCGCGGACACGCTCGGCGTGAAATATGTGGTCAGCGATGTCGAGATGGCGACAGGTAAGTTCTATGCGATCACGGCATGGGACTGCGATACCGGAGGATATGGGGAATGGCTACTTATCGGCGGTAGAAATGAATGGGTGC
>JAYENE010000231.1:0-3371 GCA_034721935.1 Thermodesulfobacteriota bacterium | reverse complement strand
AGGAGGATTGATAATGTATAAACATATTTCGATTTTGTTAGTATGTATCGGCCTATTTTTGTTTCATGGCTGCTCTACAAGCTACAAGGTAAAGCCGTTGCCGTTTAAGACCCCGGCTTCGTATGATAATGCCGTGACAGTTGCCGGAGCCCAGGTGGCGGCAAAGGCATTCAATGATGCAAAGCAGGCAAAAGAGATATTTGGATTCGACATCCATGGCGCAGGCATGCTGCCGGTGCAGGTAGTATTTGACAATCAGGGGATTCATCCATTTGAGATTAACGGTGATCAGACATTTCTGGAGGATAAAAAGGGCAATCTGTGGCCTGTTTTAAGCAGGGAAATTGCATATGAAAGGTCCACAAAATATGCCAAAACAAAGGATGTCGTAAAGGAAGGGGCTTATCACGGCGCATTGGGATCTGTGGCAGGAGCTTTAATCGGAGCTGCTGTTGGCATTGTGTCTGGCGACAATGTTGCGACAGCGGCAGGTAAAGGGGCTGCTGTTGGCGCTGCTGCCGGAGCCACCATAGGGGGCGCCGACGGTTATACTTCAGATGATGCCAGGATGGCAATTATAGATGATTTGCATAACAAGTCGTTGCAGAACGCTGCGATTGAACCAAAAAGTCTTGCTCATGGCATCCTGTTTTTTCCGGGTGAGGCCGTGTCGGGCCGGCAGTTACGCCTCCAGATACTTGAAACAGATACAGGTAGAGTCCATGTAATTAAACTGGATTTATAATCAACTCAAGTTTTTCACCCTTCTATTTATCAAAGGCTTTAAAACCTAAATTGAGCCGATTTTTTACTCGATCTGCACCGATCTCTTGCGCATCAAGGATTCGCGAAAATCCTCGACATATCCACGGGTATGCCTGCTTGCCCTGTGGAATGCGAAGCCTATTCCTCCGGGGTGGTTTTCGCAAACCCTTATGCATCAAGATCTCAGCACATATCTTCGCAATAAATCGCTCAACTTAGGTAAAAACCAAATTGTCGCCAAATGATGTGAGCATTTATTTTTGTATCACCTGCCGATATCACCACATTTTCTGTGTTTCAGCGCATTTGCGATAATTAATTTTCGTTGCGATATTTTTTTTTAAAAAATAAGAGATAATTAAAGGATATTGGAGATTTTAGGAGAAAGCATTATTTTGAGATTTATGTCAATAACTATGGATATGCATAAAATGCTTAATAAAAATGCTCGTTCAAAAAAGGTTGTATTTAGAAAGAGTTGCTAATTTGACAAAAATATGTGTCAAAATATCAGATAGGTATAAATTGTTAATAACTTATTCACAAATAATTCTAAAGTCATTTAAATCAGGTTTGACACAAAACAACCCCTGCCTTAAATACAACTAAACTTTTATTTTAAATTATTTACTTCCGAAATAATCCTAAATAATCGTTTCATTTTGTAATTATTGAACAATTCCCCTTGTCTCAAGAACCTTAGGGCTCGGCAAAAAATAACTTCACATTTCAGGCGCCGATGCATCCCGCCTGACTGCGTTGCGAAAATTCTGAATATGCTTGATATTCATGCTTTTTCGCGCCTTGTCAGCCGAGCGCCTCAACGCCTGAAATTGCGAACTTATTCTTTGCCGAACCCTTATCAATCTCATTACTTTAAGAGCTTGGGCGCTTCGTGCCAATTGGAATAATGGAATGATGGAACAATGGTTTTGGAAATTTGGAGTGATGGTTTGATGGTTTTTTTACAACATTCCACTATTCCATCATTCCATCATTCCAAAAAGTCAGAAAATAAAAAGCTTGTGAATAAGCTAATAATCTCAATACCTTGTAGAAACTCCGAAATGTTATATTAAGCTATGAACCAAATCTGGATTAAAGTTAAAAATTCAATCAAGAAACAGATTCAAGGGCAAAGTTTCAGGATGTGGATTGAACCTCTTGACTACTTAAGATCGGATAATGATTCTATTATCCTAACCTGCCCAAATGCCTTTTTAAAAAAACGGGTCCTTAATCATTATAGCGCACTAATCCATTCTGAACTAAACAAAGTATCAGGAAGCAAATGCAAATTTATTATTGAAGTTTCCGAAAACAACGGTGGTTCGAGAAAAAAGCCAGATAAAAAAATAGATAATGAACCTCAGATGTGTCTTCCAAATATTAACGCACATGCATACGGAGGACACTTTTTACGAAGCAATTTCACATTTGATAAATTTGTAGTTGGCAGCAACAGCGACTTTGCTTATTCAGCATCACTCTCATTAGCATCAAGAAATAATGCAAACCAAAACTGCCTGTTTCTGTTATCAAAAACAGGAATGGGCAAAAGCCATCTTGCCCAGGCTATCGGGCATTATATCCTTTCTGACAATCCTTCAGAATATGTCTATTATATTACTGCTGAAGACTTTACAAATGAAATGATTCATGCTTTTCGGCACGATTCAATCGAGCAATTCAAAAATAAATTCAGAAATAAATGCGATGTATTGCTTATTGAGGATGTCCATTACTTAAGCGGCAAGCAACGCACTCAGATCGAGCTTGCTTTAACCCTTGACACTCTTTTTGAAGCAAACAAAAAAATAATTTTCTCCAGTTGTTATCTCCCCTCTGATATACCGAAACTAAGCGACAAATTAAGATCAAGCCTGTCGTGCGGTATTATTTCAAATATCGATCCTCCGAATTTCAGGACAAGGGTCAGAATATTGCAAAAAAAATTAAATGGTAATAGATACTGCGTTTCCGAAGATGTAATTCGTTATTTAGCCGGCGAACTTACTGAGAATGTCAGGCAACTTGAAAGCGGCCTTATCGGGGTTACCGCAAAATCATCACTTCTCGGAGTCCCTATTGACCTGAATCTTACAGAAAGTATAGTGAAACATATAGTCAAGCAGCGAAATAGTATTACTATAAATGCAATCAAGAAACTTGTATGCAAACAATATAATATTTCAATAAAAGATATTGTTTCAAGCTCCCGGAAGCAAAGTATTGTTCGGCCAAGGCAGATAGCAATGTACCTGTCTCGAATATATACAGATTCACCCCTCCAGACAATAGGAAAAAGCTTTAACAGATATCACGCCACAGCCCTTCATTCAATTGGTATCGTTGAACGCGGATTAAAAGAAAATACTCCCATGAAGAAGCAGGTGGAATTTCTTTGTGAGAGATTAGAATCCAGCTAGTTTTGACGGGAGCATTACCAATTTGTTAAAGCCGAAAACATAAACTCTATTCTCAGAAATTTACAAACTCATTATCTGGTCAACCTGAGGCAGCGGACAATTAAATTTAAGAACGGCTGAAACTCGCACATAAGTGAGCGTAAAGAAATAACTTAGAGCAATCCTTTTATAAAAAGC
>JAYENE010000230.1:0-3372 GCA_034721935.1 Thermodesulfobacteriota bacterium | reverse complement strand
TGAGCCAAATTCCTGAGATTGTAAAACAGATGAAAGATGGCAAAAAACAGGTAAAAGAGTACGGGGAAAAACTGGAACAAAGACATGGGAACCTGCGGCTGCAAAAATTTGTGGTAGTGGCGCTGGGGTTTGAAAGGGTGTGTTTTAGCAAACTAAAAGTTCCAGTAACCGCGAAACAATAGTTCAATTCACCAGTGGCATCAAACAATATAGTCATGCTCCCTGCTTCCCGCTTTTGCGGGTGGCTATTCCGCGCAGCAGCCGGCCCAATATGTCTGCGCCTGTAATGACGCGTTTTTCAGTACTCCAGAGAAGTATTATGTCATGATCGACGACATCGTCGCCTGAGTTCTGTGGATACACTTTCAACTTCCAGATTACCTTTTCAAGCGGAAGGTTCATATCATTTACAATAATTGGCCGGTGACAATAGGAATAGGGATTGAATAGCAACCCTTTAAATAATGCTCCCCGAATAAAACCGTCCGAGTCTAAAACAAAACGGGGTTTTCCCGATTGGTCGTTGATTATCACCCATTTTTTTCCTGAAGAGTGTATTAGCTGAATAAAAGAGTCTGAAGGCAGCCTTTTGAATTCAGGAAAGACGGGCAGGCCATCTTCCACGTTTAGAGTAATTATGCTTTTTGGATCAACGGGCTCTCCTTCCAGCACAATGGCGAGATCATCCATATCCAGGAAATTAATCGCTCCTGTGCCTTCCATTTGTCCGATATCTCCATCATCGGTCTCCATGTGTCTTTTGATTGCTTCGCGAAGATCACGTTCACGGAAATACTGGATTCCCTCCGGACCGATCCACCAATCAAGTAACTTCGCTACTGGCTTGGCCACGACATATAGTATAACCTGGTAGAACTTCAATGCCGGCGACAGCATCGCAGCCATGAATAGAACGGGACGTCCTTAAATACTAAAATAACTTAAAGCAGAACGAAAACGACACTTGGTACGACCAGAATGGTCGCATCGTCTTCACCTGTAGCAAAGGTTTGACGGGAGTCGGCTTCTCCCGCCCCGAATGGAATGAAATCAAAGACTTAAAATCCGGCACAGTTGAACGGACAATAACCGACGACACCCTGTCAGGTCGCCCAAGAGAACGAAGCATTGTTTATGAAGCTCCGTTTGACAAATGCAATCGGGAAGAGGATTATGAAACCGTCTGGACGGAATTTGGAAAAAGATTTTAACCACGAATGACACGGATCACACGAATAAAAAGACTGGTGAACGATCGTATGTCTCACATTTAATTAAGGGTTCCCACAAAGGGAACTATTTGGTTGACAATTCTTTGGGAACCAATTAGATTATGCATGTAATCAGCCGAAAGAAATTGGTCGAATTTTACAAACATTCGGGTTACCAAGGGGCCAAGGGGCCACTGGAGGCATGGTACTATGAGGCTAAACATGCGCAATGGGCATCTCCTGCAGACGTGAAAAATCATTATCGATCAGCCAGCATTCTCAAAAACAACAGGGTCATATTTAATATCGCAGGCAATAAATACAGGTTAGTAGTCAGAATCAACTACGCTTCAAAAACTGTGTTTGTGCGTTTTATCAGGACGCACCAGGAGTATCACAAAATCGATGCGGAGGTGATCTAAAATGATTAACCGCTTGATAAAAACAGAAAAAGCTTACGAAGCAGCGTTGTTACGTATTGAGCAGCTTATGGATGCTGAACCCGGCACTGCCGAAATGGATGAACTGGAGCTGTTGGCTGCTCTTGTCGAGATGTACGAAGATCAGTACTATCCCATCGGTCCGCCGGATCCTGTCGAAGCGATCAAATTCCGGATGGATCAGCTCGGGCTGACGCGGAAAGACATGGCTCCTTACATCGGAACCAAGAGCAAGGTATCCGAGGTCTTGAATGGCAAACGCCCGCTTACATTAGCCATGATGAGGTCTCTCAATAAAAATTTGGGCATATCTGCCGAAGTTTTGCTGAAAGAACCGGGCGCCGGCTTCCCGAACGAAATGCAGGAGCTGGAATGGCATAGATTCCCCGTTGTTGAAATGGCAAAGCGCTGCTGGATTCCTAAGGTGGATGACGTAAAGGAAAAGGCCGAGGAACTGATGCGCGCGTTCATCTCGCAGGCTGGAGGGATAGAGACGGTCTCAGCGGCCTTTTTCCGCCAGGGAAAAGGCGCTCGCTATAATTCGAAAATGGACCCGTATGCTCTGACGGCATGGTGTATTCGCGTGCTGGCCCTTGCCCGGAAAAATCCTTTAAAGAACAAATATGTTAAGGGATCGGTCAAGCTGAGTACGTTGCAGGAAGTCGCACGGCTGAGTTATTTTGAAAATGGTCCCCTGTTGGCCAGAGAGTATCTGGGAAAACAGGGCATTCATCTAATTGTGGTTTCCCACCTTCCCAAAACATACCTGGACGGGGCCGCAATGTTAATGCCGGACGGAACGCCGGTCATCGGCATGACCCTTCGCTATGACAGAATCAATAATTTCTGGTTTTGCCTGCTGCATGAACTGGCACATGTTGCAAAGCATCTGTCAACAGCCAAACGGATCATCGTTGATGACCTGGATTTGAGAAGGCATGACGCCGAAGCCGAAGATGAAATCGAAAACGAAGCCGATAAAATGACTCGTCATGGACTAATCCCTAAGAAAGTATGGGATAATAAGCCGATTGAAGGCAAGGCAACAGCCGCAAAGGTATATGCCCTATCCGAGAAATTAAAGATTCATCCTGCAATAATAGCGGGCAGGGTCCGTTTTGAACGGAATAATTATAAGCTGCTGTCCAGACATGTCGGCAGTAAGCAGGTACGCAAGCATTTTCCGGAAAGCTGTTCAATTTCGGTGAAATGATGAATCTTCAATAAGATTGAACAGATAAATTTCGTGTCATTCGTGGTTTAAAAAGGTTTTCGAACACATGAAAACAACATTGCAGCAACTAAAAAAATGGATCCGGCTGGCGGAAAGCGAACATCTTGAATTCAAACAGGCAGGGCGGCAGTTCGATTTCGAGAAGCTCACCCGTTATTGTGTCGCACTGGCCAACGAAG
The DNA here is from genome assembly GCA_034721935.1 of Thermodesulfobacteriota bacterium. Classification (GTDB taxonomy): domain Bacteria; phylum Desulfobacterota; class Desulfobacteria; order Desulfobacterales; family ETH-SRB1; genus Desulfaltia. Next base: position 308 of record JAYENE010000230.1, on the reverse strand, counting down.
GAGGGGGAAAGCTCATTTTGGGGGTGACGGACAAACCGCCTCGTAAGGTTGCAGGGACCGAAGCTTTCCCTGATGTCGGCAAAACCCAGGCTCAGCTTTTGGACAGGCTCCACCTGCGAATCGATATGGAGGAGATAGTTCATCTGGACGGCAGGATTGTCGTTGTGCGTGTTCCCTCCAGGCCTATCGGAAGACCCGTTGAATACAGAGGGGCATACTGGATGCGCAGCCATGACGCACTTGTTCCCATGACACCGGAAAAACTGCAGCAGATATTTGCGGAGGCGGAACCGGATTTCTCGGCTCAG
>JAYENE010000229.1:0-3383 GCA_034721935.1 Thermodesulfobacteriota bacterium | reverse complement strand
CCCAACTCCCACCCCCAACGCTTCGTTCCACTCACAGAAACTCCATAAGCGTCCTCTGAAACCTGCATTCATCGAGTAACTGCATCTCGCCCCGCCATTTGTCATGAGGCGTCCGGATGCGCGTCTGTGTCCGACTTCTCATTCAAATACCTTTTTAGATCGTCGCCATCCATATTCAGCAGATAGGACTGCTATTGACCTGTGTACCGACAGTCTGGAGCATAAATGAACTAAATGAAAGTTTTTTAAATGATAACCCTCTTTTATTTTAGCATGTCTCTCGAACAGGTGATTGAGAAGATGGAGGTAATGAAACAAGATATAGTAGGACGAATTGAAAAAACTCCGCAGCCATATTGGGGTCATGTTGATGTATTTATTAAATTAATTGAACAGAATATATCAAAGCTTCGTGAGTATGTAGAGAAGGACAATTATCCACCACCTCTTGAAGATATGATGAAAGTACACGATTTAGTGGCACGGGAGGCATCAATCCTTCATAATGCGTTGATCGAGAGGGTTGATAAACCAGAAAGTACTTGTGAACTTGTATCCGAATATTTTCTTTTAGATATGGCTCGAAAAATTGGCTATTTGCGATTTAGCCCCATGGTTTCGATACATTCGGACCGATCTGAAATAGCGTCTCTCTATCCGGTTTGTTTGACCGAAAAAGATGCATCAGATCCGGCTATTTTCTTTGTCAGTACTAAAATCTGCAAAGACCTGCTACTACTTCCAGTGATGGCGCATGAATTGGGGCACATGCTAAGACATGAACGCGCACAAGATGAACGGGAGCGGATTAATGAGTTGTTCTGCGATCTTTTTGGGGCGGTGATATGTGGGCTTGCATATTTAAATTCAGTACTGAATATTGTAGATACTGAAGATATATTTACGATAAAGACCAAACACCCTCCATGGGATGTAAGGGTTGACCAGATCACAGTACTTTTGAAAAAGATACTCAATGAAAGTACAGAAGAAGATGTGGAAGAACTTGAGCACATTCTCAAAAAGTTAGAGCAACATTGGAACGACATGCGCGATAGATCATCAAAACCAATTGGATACGAGGGAGGTTTATATGAAATCTCGATGAATAGAGTCATCGAAAAAGCACAGAACATACTCCAGAAAGAGACACATGAAAAAAATATCGACAAAAGCAAGTTTATGGTAAACGCACACAACGATGGAGGCCCTCTGGAATTGGTATATAAAGAATTCTTGTTAAGAATTGATAATGACGTGGGTGCCGCATCGGATATACAACCAAAGATTTTAGATTGGGGACGACGACTTCGAGGAGGTTAGTATGTATAAAACAGTTGATATTGATCAATTATTCCAGGAAATTACAATTCTCCATCATGATATTCCTCAAGCCTTCAGCATAATTAAGAATCTCAGGTGGGATAAAAGAGTTAGTAAAAGAGAATTGAAGAGTCTGGAGAATTTAATAGAAATTTCTTCTGATAAAGGGATCGTTTCTAAAATAATAGCAGATAGTGCCTTTAAAATTATCGACGGTTCATTTGAAAAGACGAAAATAAAGCAAGACGATCAGTACGTCCTTGAACTTTTGATTAAAAAACTCAGACGTTCGATACGATTAGAACTTACAGAGTTGGATAATCTCTCAAAGGAATCTATTAAATTTCTACCTGAAAGTTGGAGAAAAGAGATGGACGATTGTTCAAAATTACTATTAGAGGGGATCGAAGATCATTACTTTGGTAGATTGGATACACTCTCAAAAACAATTATAGAAGTTCTAATCGAAAGTGACTACGCCATGATTATAACGGATCTGGTCGAGCCTGTGGGCGAAAGAATGGACCGAAAAGTTGACTATCATAAAATATGGGATGCAGTTGATAATATGGCTATGAATGGGTTGGTGGATACTTTAGGGGGCAGAAGGGAAAGGACGCGTAACAGATTTGTTTTTCCACGAGTAACGATGGAGTCTATGCGAAATAAACGAGACGGTAAAGAAGAGTTGATTACTGGTAGTATTTCAAGAAATGTTACGGGTTTGTTAGATAGAACAAAAGCACGGACTTTTGTGAACGTGTATGAATTTAACTCTCTACTCAGTCCTTCCGTATTTGTTATAAGTGGATATCCGCTCCACAGGCAACATCGAAACACTATAGTACGGTCCATAGGGACCTTTTACAAAGGCGATCTTGAGACACATCTGCTCGAATGGTATAACATCGAACTGAAGGAAACCGAACTATCAGATAGTGATTCTTTGATCGCATACTACCATCTTAGACCTTCCGGAGAGCAAATCTGGCTCGACCAAGATTCGGAAAGAGCGCGCACCATAGGCAGAACTATAGCAACTGTAGCTATGGGTTAGGTTGTAGCCGTGGTGCGTTGATTATTTCAACCATCACATCGTTGGGATAAAACATCAGGGCTTTCAAGGAACTGTCATTTTCATAACTTAGTGTCAGCGATTCGCAGTGCTTATATTTAACGAAATTTTTCACAAATTCCAATTGTTCCAGTGGAATATGGGTTATCTCTTTATCGCCCTGTTTGATAGTACCATGTACTATTTTACGTCCTCCTGCCATTTTATGCTCCAAAGCCGACTCCATAATCAAACCATCGTCTATCAGAGATATCTTTATTGGGTTAATTCTAGAATAATCTTCTGAATCCACGAGATCTGCTATTTCCAGTGCTCCCTTGAACTCATCTTTTGAAACGTTTTCAACTATTGCAAATAGATCAAACTCTTCACTTTTTTTGAGATATCCTGTTCCGTTCGATCTGATGATAAATGGTTCGGGGGTGTTACTGAGGAAAACTATCTTTTGATCGTTGAATGTTATTTCAATAGTATCATAACTGTCTTCAAAAATTTTACAAGCTTTCAAACCACTTATGAATCGCTTGACGTCAAAAATGGAATAAATTTCATCGGATGGAGGGGTGTCAAAAGCAGCGTCGGGAAAGTAAACGTTGAGCAATGTCGTTTTACTTCTAAACCCTTCATTGATTATAGTGCCGTTTGGTTTTAATCTTATTCCAATTTGATCTTCGTCCAGATTTTCGGGATGTTCGCCGATTGTGGTTATGATATGATCGAATATAGCGAATTTATTTCCGTCTGTTTGAAAACCAATCGTAACTTCCATTGTTATTCACTACTATGTATTAATGTTTCAATGTCATATAAACCTTCTTCAATTGTATTATTTCTGACAACGTTATCGACATCCAGCATTCACAGAAACTCCATAAGCGTCCTCTGAAACCTGCATTCATCGAGTAACTGCATCTCGCCCCGCCATTTGTCATGAGGCGTCCGGATGCGCGTCTGCATCTCAGAAAGCGCACCACCAACGCTATCA